>NZ_JBJZOM010000017.1:0-108829 GCF_047200695.1 Streptomyces callyspongiae | reverse complement strand
GCGGCCGCGCGGGCGCCCACGGCCACGACGACCGGCGGTGCGTCCGATCCGGTCGGAGTACCGACCGGAGTGAGCGCGGGGGTGACGGGCTCGCTCGTGGCCGGGCTCTGCTCGGCCTGCCGCAGCCTGCCGTGGCCGCAGGCCAGTACCGGGATCGCGAGGGCGAAGGTGGCGGCGCCGAGGTAGAAGGGCACGCCCAGGTCGGTGGACTCGGCGAGTTTGCCCGCCGCGTACGGGGCGAGTCCGCCGCCGATGAAGCGGAGGAAGCCGTACGAGGAGGCCGCCACGGGGCGTTCCACCGGGGACACCAGCATGACGGCCTGTGTGGTGAGGGTGTTGTTGATGCCGATGAACGCCCCGCTGACGATCACCGCGATGACGACCACGGCCGGGGTGTCCACACCTGCGGCGACCGACGCCATCACGATGCTCAGACCGGCCAGGTTGACGTAGAGGACGGGCGCGGTGCCGAACCGCATCTGGAGCCGCGGTGCGACGAGGACGCTGAACGCGGCCACCAGCAGGCCCCAGGCGGTGAACACCAGCCCGAGCTGGTGGGCGTTCAGTTCCATCGGGTAGGGCGCGTAGCCGAGCATCGTGAAGAAGCCCCAGTTGTAGAGCAGCGCCATGAGGCCCATGATCGTCAACCCGCGGTGGCGCAGCGCCTTGAGCGGTGCCAGCGGCGAGGTGGGGCGCTCGGGTTTGGGGAGAGCGGGGACGAAGGCGAGGGTGGCCACGAGGGCGATGCCCATGAGCACGGCGACGCCGAAGAACGGTCCGCGCCAGCTGATGGCTCCGAGTGTCCCGCCGAGCAGCGGGCCGACGGCGATGCCCAGCCCGAGGGCGGTCTCGTAGAGGATGATGGCGCCGCCGAAGCCGCCGCTCGCGGAGGCGACGATGACGGCCAGCGAGGTGGCGATGAACAGGGCGTTGCCCAGTCCCCAGCCTGCACGGAACCCGACGATGCCGTTGATGGAATCGGTCGAGCCGGCGAGGGCGGCGAACGCGACGATGAGTGCCAGGCCGACGACCAGCGTGCGCTTGGCGCCGATGCGGCTGGACACCCAGCCGACGATCAGCATCGCGACGGCGGTCACGATCAGGTAGCTGCTGAACAGCAGGGAGACCTGGCTCGGCGTGGCGTGCAGGCTCTCGGCGAGGGCGGGCAGGATCGGGTCCACGAGCCCGATCCCCATGAACGAGATGACGCAGGCGAAGGCGACGGCCCAGACAGCCTTCGGCTGTCGGAAGGGGCTGGCGGACTTCTCGTGCGGTGCGCGCATGGACGGTTCTCTTTCGTGGCGGTGGAGGCGGGGGACAGCCGGATCGGTTCGGTGGCGTCCGGGATCAGGTCTGCCGCTGCCGGCGCTGCATCGCGCGGGCCAGGGCGGGCAGTGCGCGGCGTACCGCCTGCTGTTCCGGCTCGTCCAGGCCCTCGACGACCGCCTCCAGGGCTTCGGCGCGTTCGGCGCGCCGCTGCCGGAAGACCTCCAGGCCGGTTGCGGTGGCCTCGACCCGTACGCCGCGGCCGTCGTGGCGGTCCGCGGTCCGCCGGACCAGATCCGCGCGTTCCATCCGGGCGATGAGCTGGGTCATGCCGGGCTGGGAGATGCCCTCGGCGCGGGCGAGTTCCGTCAGGCGTTGCGGGCCCTCGCGGCCCAGGCGGGCCAGCGCGAACGAGGCGGCGGTGCTCAGGCCGCCCGCGGTCGCGCTGCGTCTGACGTAGCGGACCACCTGCTCGACAGCGATGACCAGCTCGTCCGGGTCCTCGTCGGCGATGGCGCCCTCGTGATGCATAACCGCATTATGGACTTACCTGTACCATGAATCAAACCCGGTGCCGGGCGTGCTGCGCGCCCGGCACCCGGTGGTTCCGCACCTGCGGATGGTTCAGCTCCGGACGAGTTCCATGGCCTTCGGCCAGGCGTCCGCCTTGGCGGCGGCGTCGGCGGCGCGGGTTCCGCCGTACCGGTAGCCGGGTGTGGGTTCGGGCAGGTACGGGGGCCCGCCGACGAAGTGGCCGGCGTTCTCGTAGACCAGCAGGCGGCCGGCCTTCGCGATGCCGCGGGACAGCCACTCGGCGTCCCAGAGGTAGTCGGAACCACCGGCCACACCCAGGACGGAGCCGCGCACCCTGTCCAGCGGGATGTCCGGCGGCAGCGACTGTCCGTGTCGGGTCCAGGCCGGCTCCCGGGTGTCGGCGAGTGCGGGCCCGATCAGGTTGGAGGAGGCGAAGGCCACCACGTCCTCGACCAGTTCGGGGTGGTGCTGGCCGAGAAGTTGTGCGGCTTCGCTGCCGCGGGAGCCGCCCATGACGACCAGTTTTCTCGGCAGTGCGCCGTCCTGCCGCAGCAGGTGGCGTGCGGCTCGTGCGAAGTACTCCAGCTCGATTCCGGCGAGGTGCTCCGGGCGTCCGGTGCAACCGAAGTAGCACAGGGACAGCGCCGGATGGCCGTGCGAGGCGAGAAGCGCGGCTTTCCCTCTCCCCGAGTCGCCGCCCTCCGAGCCGCCCACCACGAGCACCGGTGCTGCGTCCGGGGAGCCCTTCGGGGGCAGGTACAGGGAGCCGTTGAGGCCGTCCTGCTCCACCGACAGGTGACGGTGCCGCACGTTCTCGGCCATGCGCACGCGGGTCACGGTGCGGCGGCCCCGCACCTTCCCGTCCTCACCCGCCACGGTGAGGCGGACCCGGTAGGTGCGCTGTTCCTGCGGTGGCGGAAGCAGAAACCCTCCGACGCTCTTCTTCCGTGCCTTCAGCGACCAGAAGAGACCCATCCCGTCGGCCTTGGCGTAGGAGCCGTCGAGCGGCTTGTCGCGAGTCAGGTCGACGACGCCGTCCTCGTCCGCGCGGAAGGTCGCCCTGCTGCGCCACGTCGCTCTCGGGCTCCGGGCGCCGGCGGAGACGGTGATCTTCTCCTCCGGACCCAGTCCGGTGATGCGGGTCTCGATCGCCCGGTCCACGAGTGCGCTGGGCTCGTCCACCTCGATCACCGCTCGGCCGGAGTGCGCTTCACGACCGTCCCGCTCGTTGCAACCGGACACCAGCACGGCCAGCACGGCCACGCACGCGATCGCTGCCGTCCGCTGTCCTCGGCGCTTGTCCCGTCTCCTGTCCCCCATGTGCGCAGCGTGCCGGAGGGATCGCGGAGAGGCATGGTGCGGATTCGGCAGTCATCTCCGGCCGTTCCCTGCCTGCATCGTGCCGTTACGGGGTCATTTCTCTCGCAACGAAAGGTGAAATCGGCTCGACCGACCGGTCCCGAGCCGTCATGATCCGCATCCGTGACGATGTCGAAGCAGTCCTTGATCCGCGCCGCCGCTCGCAACAATGCGGCGTGGTGCGCAGCGATGAGCCGCTCGCACGGCGTGTCCGGCGCCTTCGGTGAGCAGGCCTGGGCTGCCCCGGCCCGCACTCCTCCGTACTACCCGGACGCGGTGACGCTGGTGCCGGACGCCGATCCGGCCGCGCTGACAGCGCGGATCGATGCCGCTCCCGGTGCCTCCGTCAAGGACAGCTTCGCCGATCTCGACCTGGCGGAGGCGGGCTTCCGTGTGCTGTTCGACGCGCAGTGGATCCACCGCCCGCCGGCTGCCGCCACTGCCGCGTCCGGCCTCGCCGGGGACGTGGTCGTCTGTCCTGAGGCGCTCTCCGCCTGGGCGCTCGCCCGGGAGGGCGGTGACGGCGGGGGTGACGGCGGCGTGGACCTCTTCCGGCCCGAACTGCTCGACGACCCGGGCACCTTCGTCCTCGCCGGACGGTCTGCCGACGGCCGGGTGGTCGCCGGGGCGGTGGCGAGCCGCAGCGACGGCGTGCTCGGCGTCTCCAACGTCTTCGCGGCACCGCACGGCGGCCCCGGCACCGCTTGGCCGGTCGTCCTGGAAACGGTGAACCGGTTGTTCCCCGCCCTGCCGGTGGTCGGCTACGAACACGGCGACGCGCTGGTGGACGCCGTGCGTCACGGATTCGCCCCGATCGGCCCGCTGCGGGTCTGGATCCGCGCCGGGCAGGGCTGACCCGTACGACCGGGCCGGTCCGTCCACGGTGGGTGCCCCCGCGCGGTCAGCCCAGTTCCAGGGTGGTGTTCGCGAACACGCCGTCGATGTCGATGTCCGGCACCGGCCCCGCGTACATGCGGGCGCAGGCGAAGGTGGGCGTGAAGTCGAGTTCCTCCACCAGGCGCACCGCCGCGGCGTTGACGTCCGGTACGTCCAGGGCGACGTGCCGGCCCGTGGCGAGGCCGTTCAGCAGGGACAGGGCGACATCCGGGGAGGCGGCGTAGAGCGGCCCCACCCGGGTGCCGTGCTCGGCGGGGCGCGCCACGGCGAAGCCGTCCGGCCGCCCGTCGCGCACCGCCGCCAGGCACCGGTGTCCCGGCAGTCCCGTCCACAGCGAGAGGAACGCGTCGCGCGGCGCGGGGAAGAAGCGCCGGTCGAGGTCGGCGGTGAGGCCGAACGGCAGCAGGCGGCCGTCGACGAGCTCGACGCCCGCCGCCGGGCCGCCGCCGGACACCGTCCCCTCGTACCGCACGTGCGTCCAGGCACGGCGGAAGCCGGACCGGGCGTAGCTGTCCTGCTGGGGGAGCACGCCGTCGAGCGCCAGGGTGCGGCCCGCGAGGTGGGCCAGCGCGGTCCTCCGCAGGCGTGTGCCGTACCCGAGACCGCGTGCCGAAGGCCGTGTGAGGTAGAAGCCGAGGAAGCCGTGGTGTTCTCCGTAGCGCACGGCGGACACGGCGGCGACCGGTTCGCCGTCCAGGCGGCCCAGAAAGAAGCCGCGCGGGTCGGCAGCGTGGAACGCCGTCATGTCGCGGAGTCCCTGGTTCCAGCCCTCGGCGTTCGCCCAGTCCCGGAAGAGCGGCATCTCGCCCGGACTCGCCGTGGTGATCTCGAATTCCGCCGGATCGCGCATCCGCTCTCCAGGACCGTGGACCGACCTGTTCCGGGCGTCTCCCCCCGCTGCCGGGAGGCTCCCGCTCTCCCACGGTCTCACGCTGCCGGGCAACCGGCTCGGGAAGCGACGGCGGCCCTGCGCAGCAACGCGCCGCCGGGCCCCGATCGTGGGACCCGGCGGCGCGTGCGGTGGTCCGGTGCCGCACGGCCGGTGCCGTGCGGGATGGTGCGGGATCAGAAGCGGCGCGTGATGAGCGCCTTCTTGACCTCCTGGATCGCCTTGGTGACCTCGATGCCGCGCGGGCAGGCGTCCGTGCAGTTGAACGTGGTGCGGCAACGCCACACGCCGTCCTTGTCGTTGAGGATCTCCAGGCGCTGCTCGCCGGCCTCGTCACGGCTGTCGAAGATGAAGCGGTGCGCGTTGACGATCGCCGCCGGGCCGAAGTACTGCCCGTCGTTCCAGAACACCGGGCACGAGGAGGTGCACGCGGCGCACAGGATGCACTTGGTGGTGTCGTCGAACCGCTCGCGGTCCTCGGCCGACTGCAGCCGCTCCCGGGTGGGCTCGTTCCCGCTCGTCACCAGGAACGGCATGACGTCCCGGTAGGCCTGGAAGAACGGCTCCATGTCGACCACCATGTCCTTGAGGACGGTGAGGCCCTTTATCGCCTCGACGGTGATCGGCTTGGACGGGTTGAGGTCCTTGATGAGGGTCTTGCACGCCAGCCGGTTGCGGCCGTTGATGCGCATCGCGTCGGAGCCGCAGATGCCGTGCGCGCAGGAGCGCCGGAAGGTGAGGGTCCCGTCCAGCTCCCACTTGATCTTGTGCAGGGCGTCGAGGACCCGCTCCTTCGGGTCGATCTCGACGGCGAAGTCCTCCCACACGGCCTCGGCCGAGATCTCCGGGTTGAACCGGCGGATGCGGAAGGTCGCCGTGATCAGGTGCGAGGCGGGGGCCTTGGCCTCCTCCGCCTTCTCCATGACGGGAGTGCTCATCAGTACTTACGCTCCATCGGCTGGTAGCGGGTCTGGACGACCGGCTTGTAGTCCAGCCGGATCGACTCGGTGCCGTCGTCGCCCACCTCGCGGTACGCCATGGTGTGGCGCATGAAGTTGACGTCGTCGCGGTTCGGGTAGTCCTCGCGGTAGTGGCCGCCGCGCGACTCCTTGCGCGCCAGCGCGGAGACGGCCATCACCTCGGCCAGGTCCAGCAGGTTGCCCAGCTCGACGGCCTCCAGCAGGTCGGTGTTGAACCGCTTGCCCTTGTCCTGGACGCTCACGTTCCGGTAGCGCTCGCGGAGTTCGCCGATCTTCTCGACAGCCTCCTTGAGGGTCTGCTCGGTGCGGAACACCATGACGTTCCTGTCCATGGTGTCCTGGAGCGCCTTGCGGATCTCGGTGACCCGCTCGGTGCCGGTCGAGCTCCGCAGACGCTCGACCTGCTCGACGACCTGCGTCTCGGGGTTCTCCGGCAGCTCGACGAACTCGGCGGTGGAGGCGTACTCGGCCGCCGCGATGCCGGCGCGCCGACCGAAGACGTTGATGTCCAGCAGGGAGTTCGTGCCCAGGCGGTTCGCGCCGTGCACGGACACGCAGGCGACCTCGCCCGCCGCGTAGAGGCCCGGCACCGTGGTGTCGTTGTCCGCGAGCACCTGGCCGCGGACGTCCGTCGGGATGCCGCCCATGGCGTAGTGCGCGGTCGGCTGGATCGGGATCGGGTCGGTGTACGGCTCGATGCCGAGGTACGTCCGCGCGAACTCGGTGATGTCCGGGAGCTTGGCGTCCAGCTGCTCCGGCGGCAGGTGCGTGAGGTCCAGGAACACGTGGTCCTGGTCGGCTCCGCAGCCGCGTCCCTCGCGGATCTCGGTGTAGATCGCGCGGGAGACCACGTCGCGCGAGGCGAGGTCCTTCATGACGGGCGCGTACTTCTCCATGAAGCGCTCGCCGTCCTTGTTGCGGAGGATGCCGCCCTCGCCGCGGGCGCCCTCGGTGAGGAGGATGCCCATCTTCCAGATGCCGGTCGGGTGGAACTGGAAGAACTCCATGTCCTCCAGCGGCAGCCCGCGCCGGTACGCGGCGGCCTGGCCGTCGCCCGTCAGCGTGTGGGCGTTGGAGGAGACCTTGAAGAACTTGCCGTTGCCGCCCGAGGCGAACACGACCGCCTTGGCCCGGAAGACGTGGATCTCGCCGGTGGCCAGGTCGTAGGCCACCACGCCGGCGGTCTTCCGCACCCCGTCGACCTCGGTGAGCAGCAGGTCCAGGACGTAGAACTCGTTGAAGAAGTCCACGCCCTCCTTGACGCAGTTCTGGTACAGCGTCTGGAGGATCATGTGGCCGGTGCGGTCCGCGGCGTAGCAGGACCGGCGCACCGGTGCCTCGCCGTGGTTGCGGCTGTGGCCGCCGAAGCGGCGCTGGTCGATGGTGCCGTTCGGGGTGCGGTTGAACGGCAGGCCCATCTTCTCGAGGTCGAGGACCGAGTCGATGGCCTCCTTCGCCAGGATCTCGGCGGCGTCCTGGTCGACCAGGTAGTCGCCGCCCTTGATCGTGTCGAAGGTGTGCCACTCCCAGTTGTCCTCCTCGACGTTCGCGAGGGCGGCGGCCATGCCGCCCTGGGCGGCGCCGGTGTGGGAGCGGGTCGGGTACAGCTTGGTGAGCACGGCGGTGCGGCTGCGCTTCGTCGACTCGATGGCGGCGCGCATGCCCGCGCCGCCGGCGCCGACGATGATGGTGTCGTACTTGTGGATCTTCATGGCGATACCTGTTACCTCAGCCTCAGCCCGGTCTTCAGCGGATGTTCGGGTCGAAGGTGAAGATCACCAGCGTGCCCAGCAGGACGGTGAAGACCGTCGCGGTGTACAGCAGCATCTTCAGCCAGAACCGGGTGTTCTCCCGCTCGGCGTAGTCGTTGATCACCGTGCGCAGGCCGTTGCCGCCGTGCAGCATCGCCAGCCAGAGCATGATCAGGTCCCAGGCCTGCCAGAACGGGGAGGCCCAGCGGCCCGCCACGAAGGCGAAGCTGATCCGGGACACGCCGCCGTCGACCATCAGCTGGACGATCAGGTGCCCGATCACCAGGACGGTGAGGAGGATGCCGGACACCCGCATGAAGATCCAGCCGTACAGCTCGAAGTTCGTGCGGGTCGTCCGCGGTGTGCGGGAGGTGCGGGTGCGGGGCGCCTCGATCACGGGCGCGGGATTGTCCGGGCCGTAGGGCTCGGAGGCGCCGGCGCCGCCGGTCGTCTCGACGTCAGTGGCCATGCTCGATCAGCCTCCGAACAGCTCGCGCAGGGTGTGCTCCAGCACCGGATAGAAGGCGCCGGCCATCATCACGGCCCAGACGCCCATCACGGTCCACAGCAGCTGCTTCTGGTATTTCGCGCCCTTGGACCAGAAGTCCACGGCGACGACCCGCAGGCCGTTCAGAGCGTGGAAGAGGACGGCGGCGACGAGGCCGTACTCCATCACGTTGACGAGCGGGTTCTTGTACAGCGCGATGGTGTCGTCGTACGCCTCGGGCGAGACGCGGACGAGCGCGGTGTCGAGCACGTGCACGAACAGGAAGAAGAAGATGAGGACGCCGGTGACTCGGTGAGCCACCCAGGACCACATTCCTTCCCGGCCGCGGTACAGCGTTCCAGCCGGCACGGAAAACAACCCTCCGGGAGCGCGATCGGGGCCAGCCGGTTCAGTGTCGGTCGGGCCCGGCCGGGTACGGTCCACCGGCCATCCGCCATCGTAGCGACGCATGGGTTGTACACAGGTACGGGGGCCGCCAGGTGTGCTCGAACCGACACTCGGCCGAGATCCGCGGCGGCACGCTCAGGTGCGTGCGACGTCGCTCCGGGACGCCGGGACGAGCCGGGCGAGACGCTCCCGGGCGAGGCGTCTCAGCTCCTCGGCGGCCAGGGCGCGCTCCTCGTCGGGGTCGTGCGCGAGGCGGGCCCGGATGGCGGCGAGGGCCTGGTCGGTGCGCTCCTCGGGGCCGTACTCGGCCAGGCAGACCACGAAGCCGTGGCCGAAGCGCTCCGCGTACGCCGCGTGCCCGGCCCGCAGCGCCGTGTGGGCGGCGAGCGCCCCCGGCCCGTCGGTCGGCGGGAGGTACGGGGCCTCCGTCGCCAGCGCCTCCGCGATGTCGGCGGCCGACAGGTCGTAGCTCGCCTCGTCGGCGGCGGCGAGCAGCACCTCCGCGTCGGGGTAGGGGCGGTGCCGGGCGAGGCGCTGTGCCCACCGGCGGCTGCCGCAGCAGTCGAGCAGGAGGCGCTCCGCGGCCGGGGCGCCAAGGGTGTTGAAGCGGTGCAGCGGTGACGGGGGTGGCGACGGGACGGCCCGGCTCCGGAGGGTGAGGTCGGTTTCACGGCGTGGGAAGGGGAGGCGCATGGACTCCTCGATGGACCTCGGTCGGGGCCCCTCGGTGGGCGTGTGCGGGCATACGAGGGACGTGTGAGGGGAAGGGACTTCCTCACGCTAACGGCGGGTCGGTGTCGCGATCCGACGCGTGCACGAATTTCACTCGTACGAGAGACGTCGCCCGCGCATAGCTGACGGTGGCCGACGGGAAGGGTGAATACCGTAGGCGTATGGGACGTACCTGGCCGAAATTCCTGCTGATCGGGGCTGCGGTGCTGGGCGCGTGCGCCGCGGTCGCCCTCGTGATCCTCGCTGCGACCGGGGGTGACGACTCCGGCGGGGAGCCGACCGGCCGGCCTTCGGCGCGCCCCTCGTCCCGTGCTCCCACGACCGCGCCCCCGGACCGCCTGGGGCCCGCTCCGGCGACCGTTCCCGCCGTGCGGGAGTGGAGTCCGGTGAGCGGCCCCGGCTGGAAGCCCGCCGAGGGCAGCCGCGTCGTCGCCCCCGAGGGCAGCCCGCTCACCGACGAGGCCGAGCTCCTCGCGCGCGAAATGGAACTCGACCACGCCACCGGCAGGGCCGGACCGTCCGACGTCCGGCTGAGCCTGGACCGCGACGCCGACATCCCGCGCGAGGGGTACGTCCTGCGCAGCCGCGACGGCCTGGTCACCATCACCGGCTCCACGGACACCGGTGTCTTCTACGGCACCCGCACCCTGCTCCAGACGATCCGCGGCCAGGGCCGCATGGCGGAGGGCACGATCCACGACCGGCCCGACCGGCCGCAGCGCGGCTTCATGCTGGACATCGCGCGCAAGAACTTCACCGCCTCCTGGATCGAGGACCGCATCCGGGAGATGGGCGATCTGAAGCTCAACCAGCTCCACCTGCACCTCTCCGACGACCAGGCCTTCCGCATCGAGAGCGACACCCACCCCGAGATCGTCTCCGACCCGCACCTGAGCAAGAAGCAGGTGCGGCGGATCGTGCGGCTGGCGGAGTCCCGGCACATCACGGTCATCCCCGAGATCGACTCCCCGGGGCACCTCGGTGCGGTGCTCCGCGCGCACCCGGGGCTCCAGCTGCGCACCGTCTCCGGCGAACCCGTCCAGGGCGCCGTCGACATCTCCGACCCGAGGGCGGGCACGCTCCTCGACGACCTCATCGGCGAGTACGCGGAGCTGTTCCCGGGGAAGTACTGGCATCTCGGCGGTGACGAGTACCTCGCGCTGACGGCGGAGGACCCGTCGGCCTCCTACCCGCAGCTCGCCGCTGCCGCGCGGGAGCGCTTCGGGGCCGATGCCGACGTGGAGGACCTGGCCACGGCCTGGCTCAACGCCCGGGCGAAGACGGCCCGCGCGCACGGCAAGATGCCGCAGGTGTGGAACGACGGCCTGCACGAGGGCGGTGCGGTCGCGCCGACGAAGCCCCGGCAGGTGACCTACTGGACGGGCAAGGAGATCGGTGCCCGGGAGCCCACCGCCTACCTGCGCGAGGGCTGGCCGACTGTCAACATGAACGACGAATACCTGTACTACGTCCTCGGAGAGCCCAACGAGTTCACCTACCCCACGGGGCAGCGCATCTACGAGGAGTGGACTCCTGCGGTGCTGCGGGGGACCGAGCCCGTGCCCTCCTCCCTCGCCGGCCCGGACCGGGTGCTCGGCGGCCGTTTCGCGGTCTGGTGCGACCTCGCCGATGCCCAGACCCAGGCCCAGGTCGCGGACGGTATCCGTCTCCCGCTGGCGGCGGTGGCGCAGAAGCTCTGGGACCCGCGCGAACCCGACCTGAGCTGGCAGCGGTTCGCGGCCCTCGCCGGCCGCGTGGCGGGCTGAGTCTCCGCAGCCTCCGTTCCGTCCCGGCCTCCCGGCAGTGCCGCGGCCGGGACGGAACGGTGTTCTGCCGGTCGCGGCCGGGCGCCGCTTCGGGCGTGCGCTGTCGCAAGCGCACCGTTTCCCGTCGATGTTCGGCCGGAATTCCGCGACCGAGCGGACCGTTCTTTCCCGAGTTCACAACGGTGCGGTGAGCAGCCGTTTCCGTGGGTCGAATGCGCTCGATGCGTGCGGGAATCCGGTGGCGCTCCGGCCGTGCCTCCAACGTGCAAGTGCGGCAGTGTGCTGCATGAGTTCTTCGCGGGTGTGAGCCCGGAGAGAGCTCATGCAATGAGGGTTCCTGCCGGCACTGTTTCCGGTCGTCCTGCCCGTGGTGACCGGCTGCGGGTTCTCCGGGGGGAGCGCCCTGGTGCCGATGGCCCCGTCCTGTGCGGCCGACGCGGAAACATGCAGGTCGGCCGAGCGTTCCTCCATCCAAAAGGTGATCTTCAACCGGAAGTGCTGCCATATCGGGCACATGGGCCTTGTGGGGCGATGCCGTGCTACTGCGGTCGCTGCCCGTCCCGTCGTATGTGGGAAGCGATAGGTTCTACGGCAGGTGTTGCGTCGCATTTCCTGGCAGTTTTTGACAGCATCCACGGGCTATTCGCAGGGCATTCGGGGTGACACTCCCCGTGAATACGTGAATTCTTGACCATGGTCGCCTCGTAAACATGACGAATGACGTTTGTCATGCGATTGGCAAGTGAGCTCCGGAACTCTGGACTGGCCTGTGCCGCGGCAGTAGCGTCCCGGTCGTCTCGAGACAGAACGAGCCCATATCGCGGCACGTCATCGACCAACGATGCCGCATGGACCTCGGGGGAATGTGATTGGGTCACGGCCGAGACCTGCGCATCCTTCCCATGTGGCACGTTCCCAGTGAGAAGGAGAGACCGCTCATGCTGGAAGAGCACGTCAACGCGACGCTGGACCGCCCCATCGAGGAGCAGCCGGCCGAGTACCTGGGGGAGCAGCAGCCCGTCATGACCGCGGTGGCCGCGTTCGCCGCCGGTGCGGCCGTGGTGGCCGGCGCCTACGCCGCCGGCAAGGCGGTCGGCTGACGCCGTTCCGCTTCTGCCACCCGGACACTCTGACGTGGAAGGAGACGCGATGAGAGACCTCGAGTCCTTCGCGAACCAGGAGCTGGCCGACGCCTCGGCGGAGGGCAGCATCCACCAGGCCGACGGTCCGGTGCTGACTCTGGCCGCCTTCGCGGCCGGTGCGGCCGCGGCCGGAGCGGTCGTCGCCGCCTACGAGGCCGGCGCCGACGGCTGAGTGCCTCACCATCCCCGCGAACAGGCGCATCCGATCTGTTCGTGAGCGCGGCTGCCGGGCCGGCCCGGTGCTGGAGCCCGGCCCGGCAGACGCCCGGGAAAGCACGCCAACGCGACGCTGAGTGTCCCGTTCTCGGACGGTACCTCAGCGAGCCGGGCGACCGAATCCCACTGCAGAAGGAGACAGGATGAACACCATCGAGTCCTTCGCGAACCAGGAGCTGGCCGACGCCTCGGCGGAGGGCAGCATCCACCAGGCCGACGGTCCGGTGCTGACCCTCGCGGCCTTCGCGGCCGGCGCGGGCGCCGCCGCGGCCGTCGTCACCGCCTACGAGGCGGGCGCCGACGGCTGAGTGCCGAGCACGACCCCGAACGGGTCCTTGTGATCCGTTCCTCCGGCGTCGCCGGGCCGCAGCTCCGCAGCAGCGGCTCGGTCCGGCGACGACCGGCCCGCTCAAGGAACCACCGTGCAGGAAACGCACCTGACGAAAGAGCTCCCGTGAGGTTCCCACGCCAACTCGCTTCCGCAGTGTTCTCGCCCCTTCCCGTCTCCCGCAGTCGTGCGATCGCCGTCAGCGAGCGCCTGGCCGCCGCGACCACCCTGACCTCTTCGCTGGAGTACCTCACCCAGCACAAGGAGAGAGAGACCGGTGGCTTCAACGACTGGAACGTCGTCAAGGACGGGCAGGCCGGGGCCGCTCCACTGACCCGCCGCCTCCTCGACGCGGTGAGCGGCCGGAGGAGCACCACGGCCCTGCACGTGGCACGTGCAGCCGTCAGCGCCGGAATGCTGCTGCCCGGCAGCAGCCGCTGGCGCGGTGCGGGCAACCTCTTCCTGGGCGCGAGCACCGCCCTCCTCTACCCGCGGCACCGGTACGGCACCGACGGCTCGGACCAGGTCTCCACCCTCGTGCAGTCCGCGACGGCCGTGGCACGGCTCTCCGGCAACACCGCCGTCCAGGACGCCGCACTGTGGTACGTCGCGCTGCAGGGCAACCTCTCGTACGTGGTCTCGGGCTGGGTGAAGTTGCTCGGCGACTCCTGGCGGGACGCCTCGGCCCTGCCCGGAGTGATGCGCACCCGCACCTACGGCTGCGAACCGGCCTTCAGGATCGCCCGGAAGTACCCGGTCCCCGCCCGCTACCTCACCCATGGGGTGCTGGCACTGGAGTGCCTCTTCCCCGCGGCCTATCTGTTCGGCGGGCGACTGGCCCGGCCGGTCATCGCCAGTGCCGGGGCATTCCACCTCGCCAACGGATTCGCCATGGGCCTGGGGCGCTTCGTCACCTCGTTCGTCGCGATGCACCCCGCCGTCGCCTACACCTCGGCACCCGGCAGCCACCCGGCCGTCGCCGGACGCGACGACCGCATGCTGAAGGTGGTGGGCGGTGCGCTGGCCGCTGCGGCAGCGAGCGCCGGCGCGACGGCGGTGCAGCGCAGGCTGCGGGTGCGGGAGGGCTGGCCCACCTCGGCCCATGTCACCACGCGCGCCGGCAACCGGCTGCAGTACGAGATCATGGCGCACGGCCGCGCCGACAAACCCTTCGTCGTCTTCTGCGCGGGGCTGGGCACCACCTCCGAGCAGTGGAGCTGGATCACGGAGTCGCTCGCCCGCGGGACGGAGTACGGCGTGCTCACCTACGCGCGCGCCGGATACGCCGGGAGCGAATACCGGAGCACCGCCCCCTACCGACTGACCGAGTCCGTCGACGACCTCGTCGACCTGGTCGAGAACGTCGTCCCCGAGGGCCGCACGGTCCTGCTGGTCGGGCACTCGCTCGGCGGCGAACTGTGCCGTCGCGCCGCCGTCCGGCTGGGCGACCGTACGCACGGCGTGGCCTATCTCGACTCCGCGCACCCCATGGAGCTCAACCGCTCCGACCAGCAGAGCAAGTCCGCGAAGCTGCTTCCCGACTCGCTGAACATCATGGACTGGTCGCTGCGCCTCGGCCTCGGCGCGCTGATCGCCCGCCCCGACTGGCTGGGCCAGTTGCCGCAGAACTACCAGGAACGCGCCTTCGCGCAGTTCGCCGACGCCCGCGCATGGAAGGCGGCGCGTCGTGAATGGGCTGCCGTCGAGGAGGACTTCCGGGGCCACGACGGCGAACTCGAAGCCATCGACGCGCACGCCCTGGTCGTCTCCGCACAGCAGACCACGGACCGCGACCCCGAACAGCTCCTGATGCACAACGAACTGGGCACGGCACATCAGGGAGAGGGAAACCGGGTGGAGTCGGTCGTCGTCGAAGGCGCCGATCACGGGGAGTTGTTGATGTCCTCGGAGCACGGGCTCCGTGTCGCCTCGCGCATCGCGGAGTTCCTCGACGCCACCACCGAGGGGGACGGTGACGGGCCGCCGCAGGAGCGCAACGGGGTGAAGGGAACAGCGCAGGGGAGGAAACGGTGACCGTGACAGGCGAGAGGAACAGCGTGGCCGGGAAGCTGCTGACCGGCCCGGGCAGTACCACCCGTATCGCGGGTGCCGTGCTGCTGGCCGCCACCATCGCAGCTCAGCACCCGAACCGGGCGTTCAACCGCATGCAGCGGAAGGACACCTTCTCGCTGCTGCCCAACTGGCGTTTCTTCGCACCGACTCCGGCGATGCACGACTACCACCTGCTGTACCGGACGCTGGGCCACGACGGCGAGACCTCCCGCTGGAGAGCCGTCGAGATCATCACCGGGCGGAAGCTCCACCAGATCCTGTGGTTCCCCACCCGCCGCCCCGAGAAGGCCTGCTTCGACGTGTGCGGCGAGATCCTGCAGTTCATCGACCGGGGCTTCCCCGTCGCCACCCGCACCCCCGCCTACCGCGTGCTGGTCGCCTATCTCCGGCGGCGCATACGCGAGGACGGGGCCGACGACGCGCGAGGGTTCCAGTTCACTCTGGTCCGGGCGGCCGGGTACGACACGTCCGAGAAACCGGAGACCCTCTTCGTCTCTCCCCTGACGCCGATGGATCCGACGCAGACCATCGACGAGACAGCCGCACCCCCCACACACAAGGAGCCTGCCTGATGGACCGCACGGTCATGGTCATCATGCTCATCGCCATCTTCACGATCATCGCGATCGCCTGGAACTCCAAGGGCAAGTAGGCCCATCGCCGCGTACCGGCGTCGGCGCCCGCAGCAGAACCGAGGAAATACCGGAGGGAGGAACCGTTGAACGTCCGGGAGATCGCCGCCAGGCACCGGATGCTGCTCGGCGGCGGCATCGCACTCGGTCTGCTGGGGTCGGCCGCATCGCTCGCCCAACCCTGGCTCATCGGACGCCTGATCGAGTCCGTCGCGGGGGACGAGCCGCTCGCCTGGCCGATCGTTCTCATCGCGCTGATGTTCACCGCGGACGCGGTGTTCGCCGCCGGTCACGCGTATCTCATAGGCCGCGCCGGGGAGAACATCGTGTTCGACATGCGCCGGTTGCTCGTCGGACGCCTGCTGCGGGCGGACACCGCCGCGTTCGCGCGGCTCGACCGCGGGGACGTCTTCACCCGCACGGTCACCGACACCTCCGTGGCCCGCATCCCTCTGTCGCAGGCCCTCGCGCAGATCGTCACCTACGGCTTCACCGTCGTCGGCGGACTGGTGCTGATGGCCCTGATCGACTGGCGGCTGCTGCTGCTCACGGTCGGCTGTCTCGGCGGCGCCAGCGTGGTGTCGCTGCTGCTGGCCCGGCAGGTACGCCGCGCCAGTCTCGCCAACCGGGAGGACACCGGGGCGTTCGGTTCCGGTGTGCAGCGGGTGATGAGTGCGCTCAGCACCGTCAAGGCGTTCCGTGCGGAACAGCGCGAGAGCGAGCGCGTCGGCGAACTCGCCGACACCGCACGGCGCTCCGGCGCCCGGGTGCACGGATTCTCAGCGATGTTCACCCCCGCGATGAACGTCGGTACCCAGCTGTCGCTGGCCGCGGTGATCGGCTGGGGCATGACCCGTGTCGCCACCGGCTCCATGCCGATCGCGGACCTGACGGCGTTCGTGATGTACCTCTTCTATCTGGTGTCTCCGCTGGTGCTGCTGTTCCTCGCCATAGGCCAGTTCCAGCAGGGCCGCGCCGCCATCACCCGGGTGAGCGAACTGGCCGGCATCGAGCAGGAGGAGTCCGGCCCCTCCGCGGCCCCCGCGCCGGCTGCTGCCGGTTCCCCGGCCGTCCGCTTCGAACAGGTCTCCTTCGGCTACGGCGACGGCGAGGACGTGCTGCGGGACCTGTCCTTCACCGTGCCCGAGCGCGGACTGACCGCCATCGTCGGCCCGTCCGGAGCCGGCAAGACCACGGTGCTCCAGCTCATCGAGCGCTTCTACCGGCACACGTCCGGCAGCGTGCAGGTCGGTGGCGCGGACGTCACCGATCTGCCCCTGGAACAGCTGCGCGGGATGATCGGGTACGTCGAGCAGCAGAGTGCGCTGATGCGCGGCACCGTCCGCGACAACCTCACGTACGCGGCCCCCGACGCCTCCGACGACGACATCGCCCGCGCGGTCGCCCTGGCCGGGTTCCGCGAGGTGCTGGCGGATCTTCCCGACGGTCTCGACACCGAACTCGGCGAAGCGGGAGTCGGCCTCTCGGGCGGCCAGGCCCAGCGGCTCGCCGTCGCGCGGGCCCTGCTCAACCGCCCCCGGGTCGTGCTGCTCGACGAGGCCAGTTCGCACCTGGACAGCAACGCGGAGGCGGCCCTGCGGGACGCCATCGCCGGTGTCGCCGCCGACTGCGCGGTCATCACCGTCGCCCACCGCATCTCCACCATCGCCGAAGCCGAACGGATCCTCGTCCTGGAGGACGGCCGGGTCCGGGCCGACGGCACCCACACCGACCTCATGGCGACCGACGACCTGTACCGGCAGCTCGTCTCGCAGCAACTCGACGCGGTCGGCACCCCCGGCTGAGCGCGGCCCGCGCGCCGAGTCCGCGCAGGCTCCATGACGGGCGGCGCCCGGGCGTCGACCGCTTCTCCCGAACAGACCCAGAAAGGCGGGCAGCACATGCAGCACACCACTTCCCACTGGGATGTCGTCGTGGTCGGGGGAGGCCCGGCCGGGGCCTGCACCGCGGGCCTGCTGGCCCGGAAGGGCCGAAGAGTGCTGGTGCTGGAGAAGGAGCGGTTCCCCCGGTACCACGTCGGCGAGTCCATGATCACCGGCATGATCAGCGTCACCGACGAGCTGGGTATGACCGACCGGCTGGAGGCCGAGGGATTCGAGCACAAACCCGGTCTCAGCCTTGTCTGGGGCAAGGAGCACGGCCTGTGGGACCTGAAGTTCAAGGAAGCCGGTCCCTACGCGTACTCGTACCACGTCGATCGCGACCGGTTCGACGAGATGCTGCTGGACCGTGCCGCCGAACTCGGTGCCACGGTGCGGCAGGAAGCTTCCGTTCGTGAGCCGCTCATGGAGGGCGACCGGGTGTGCGGCGTCCGCTACCAGCACGGCGGCGAGATGCACGACGCACGCGCCTCCCTGGTTGTCGACGCCTCGGGACAGGCCCGCGTCGTCGCCCGCCGCTTCTCCGACGTGGAATGGCACCAGGACCTCAAGAACCTCGCGGTGTGGAGCTACTTCACCGGCTGCGGCAGCCTCCCCGAGGACCAGCACGGCAACATCCTGGTGGAGCGGAACAAGGACTGCAGCGGCTGGTTCTGGGGCATCCCGCTCGGTGAGGACCGGATGAGCGTGGGATTCGTGGCCCCCACCGAGGACGTCAAGATCGAACGCGGCGACCTGCAGGGCTTCTTCCACAACAAGCTCCAGGAGACGGAGATCATGCGCGACCTCCTCGACGGGAGCGAGTGCGTGAGCGAGTACCGCACGGCCCGCGACTGGTCGTACATGGCGCACGACTACTACGGGCCGGGCTGGGTCTCCGTCGGGGACGCGTCCTGCTTCGTCGACCCGCTGCTCTCCAGCGGCGTCTGCCTCGGCATGCTCTGCTCCGTTCCGCTGGCCGACGGGATCGACCGCATCCTCGACGCGCCCGAGAAGGAGGCCCGCATCCTCGAGCGCTATGCCGAGGGCTGCCGCACCTTCCACCAGGGCATCACCGACTACGTGTTGTTCTTCTACGAGCAGGAGCGCGACAAGGAGGACTACTTCGAGCGCGCCCACTCCATAGCGAACAACCCGCTCTTCAACTCCCCGCGGGCCGGTTTCGTCGGGCTGGTGTCCGGTATAGCGGGGATGGAAACGGTCTTCCACATGTACGACGACGAGGAGGCGGCCGCCGCACCATGAGCACCACGACGACCAGGCCGACGGCAGGGACGGCGCAGGACGCGCCGCCGGTGCCGGCCGGCGACACCGTGATCGAAGTGTCGGACCTGTGGCGCCGCTACGGGCGGAAGGCAGAGGCGTTCGACGCCGTGAGGGGCGTGTCGTTCTCCGTGCGCCGGGGCGAGATCTTCGGTCTGCTCGGTACCAACGGCGCGGGCAAGACCTCCACCGTCGAACTGCTGGAGGGCCTGGCCGTTCCCAGCGGGGGCACGGTGCGCATCTTCGGCGAGCTCGACCCGTACCGCGACCGGGCCCGGGTGCGGCCGCACACCGGCGTCATGCTGCAGGAGGGCGGTCTGCCCAACGACCTGACCGCCGCCGAGACGCTGCGCATGTGGTCGGGCTTCACCACCGGAGCCCGACCGATCGAGGAGGCACTGGAGACCACCGGTCTCGGGCAGCGGGGCGAGGTGCTGGTCAAGAACCTCTCCGGCGGCGAGAAGCGCCGCCTGGACCTGGCGATGGCCACGCTGGGCTCCCCGCAGGTCCTCTTCCTCGACGAGCCGACCACCGGCATGGACCCCGAAGGGCGCCACGCCACCTGGGACATCATCTCCTCGCTGAAGGAGCGCGGCACCACGATCGTGCTGACCACGCACTACCTGGAGGAGGCCGAACGGCTCGCCGACCATCTGGCGATCATGAACAGCGGCCGGATCGCCGTCGCCGGCACGGTCGCCGAGATCGTCGCGTCCTCGCCCTCGACCCTCTCGTTCCGGCTGCCCGAAGGGCGCACCGCCGACGAGCTGCCGCACCTGCCGCACCTGGCACCGGACCACGGGGTGCGCACCGAGGACGGCAGGGTGCACCTGGCCACCCTCGACCTCCAACACACCGCCACCGACCTGTTGCTGTGGGCCCGCGACGGAGGCGTCGCCCTCGACGACCTGCGTGCCCGCTCGGCCTCGCTGGAGGAAGTGTTCCTCGAGGTCGCCCAGGACGACGACGAGGAGACGACCGAGGCCGCCGGAGCCGGCGCCGGTGACGGAGGCACCGCATGACCGACATCGCCCGCAGGTCGCTGGCCGCGCTGACCCGCGCGGAACTCACCCTGCTGCTGCGCAACAAGACCAACGTCTTCACCGTGCTGCTCGTGCCCGCGCTGCTGACCGTCGGCATGAAACCGGTCTTCGACACCTACGAACTGCCCCCGAGCGCCGTGGTGCCGATGATGGCCGCCACCGCACTGGGCTTCACGCTCGTCATGGGCATCTACAGCACCCTCACCTCCACGTACGTGGTGCGCCGCGAGGGCTACGTGCTCAAGCGCTTCCGCACGGGCCAGGCGCCCGACAGCGTGCTGCTCGGCGGCACCGCCGTGCCGGTGATCCTCACCTCGACGGCGCAGGCGCTGCTGCTGGTCCTCGGCATGGGCATCGTCACCGGCACGGTGCCGCACCAACCACTGCTGCTGCTCGCCGGGTTCGCACTCGGCGTCCCACTGGCCGTGGGACTCGCCGCGATCACCTCCGCCTGGACCCGCACCGCGGAGAGCGCCGGCGTGTCCGTCTTCCCCGGCATGATGCTCCTGTTCCTCACCTCCGGCATGCTCATCCCCTTCTCGACGATGCCGGACATGGTGGGTGACGTCGCCCAGTTCCTGCCCTTCACCCCGGTCGTGGAACTGGTCAAGCACGGCTGGAGCGGCGAGGTGGTGTGGACCCACGACCTGCTGCGCATCGCGTCCCTGATGCTGTGGAGCGCCCTGGTGCTTGCCCTCGCGCGCCGCGTCTTCCGATGGGAGCCCCGCACATGACCACCACCGACCGCCCGGGCGGAGCGCTGCTCGTCTACGACGGCGACTGCGGGTTCTGTGCCACGGCGGTCGGATTCGTGGAGCGGCGGATGCGTCCCCGCTGCACCTTCGTCCCGTGGCAGTTCACCGACCTCGACGCGCTCGGCGTGACGGAGCACCGGGTCCAGCACGAGATGCTGTGGGTGACGCCTGCGGGGACGGTCTTCGGAGGCGCCGAGGCGGCAGCGATGGCGCTGCTGCGCTCGCGGGGCGCCTGGCCGGTCGCGGGGGCCGTGCTGTCGCTGCCGGTGGTGCGGTGGATCGCCCGGGGCGTCTACCGCCTGGTCGCGACCAATCGTCACCGGTTGCCCGGTGGAACCCCGGCCTGCGCGGTGCGTCCACCGGCGGCGGGTGGCCCGGGGCGGAGTCCCGGGTAGCGCGCACCGGGCGCGGCGGGCCCGACGGGGCCGCCGCGCCGTCGGTCGGTGCCCCGCCGGCCGAGGCTCCCGTTGGTGGTCGTCGGCCGACGGAACGTGCCTCAGTTGGAGGAGACCTTGTCGTCGGCCTGGATGTCGAACTTGATGTTGGTGCCCTCGACCGAGGTCACCTCGACGTTCACCCCCAGCGTGCTGCCGTCCTGCGCGGTCAGCGTGCAGCGGGTGCTGGTGCCGACCTCGCCGACGAGGTCCTCGGGGCAGGAGACGTCCGGCTCGGGCTGACCGGTGGAGGCGGCGAGCTTCTGGGCGACGGTGTCGCCCAGTTGGTCCTTCGGCAGCTTCGGCGTGGTCGAGCAGCCGACGAGCAGCAGGCCCGCTGCCGCGGTGACGGCGAGCGGTGCGGCGGCGCGGAACGCGCGTATGTGCATGGAGAGATACCCCCCGTGTGGTGATCGTGACATGTACGACGCAACGGAGCCTACCGTGTGTGTCCGCAGGGTTTTCCAGGGGTGAGCGTCACCGCGTGCAAGGGAGAGCGCGGTGCGGGGAATTCGGCGTCCGTCTCGGCGCGGCTCGTCGGTTGTGTGCATGTGTGTGCATGTGTCCGTCCGCTTGACCGGTGTGTCCCGGCGCGGGTAGTCACCGGTCAGCGGCGGACCCTCCACTCGGCGGGCCCGCCGGGTCGTGTGCCGACGAAGGAGGAGACGGACCATGACGGACCAGCCGGGAGGCGGCGGCCTGCCGCCCCACGGGCAGCAGCCCCGGCCCTCCCAGCCCCCCGGGCAGTACCCCTCGGGGCAGCAGCCGTACGCCCCGCAGGCGTACGAGTATCCCCACCCGATGCAGGGCGGCGTCCCGATGCGGCCGCAGCCGGGGCAGTGGGGGCCGGCGCCTCCGGCGGCACCGGCCTCCCCTCCCGGGTCGGTCGCCGCCCTCGGGGCGTGGACGAGCGGACTGTTGGCGCTCGCGGCCGTGCTGCACGCCATGGGCGGCGTCGTGCTGCTGCTGGACGAGGGCGGGCCCGCGGAGGCGGTCGTACTGGGCGTGGCGTCGCTGGTGATGCTGGCGTGCGGCGTGCTCACCATCGTCTGGCTGTTCCGCGCCCGCTCCAATATCGAACACCTGGACCCGTACCGGTGGGCGGGGCGCAGACGGTTGGCGAAGGGGTGGGCGATCGGCGCCTGGTTCGTGCCCGTCGGCTTCTTCTGGCTGCCGCTCCAGGTGGTGCTGGATGTGTGGTGGGGCACGGAACAACCGCAGCACAAGCGCGGCCCGGTGCCGAAGCTGGTCGTCGCCTGGTGGGCGTGCTGGATCGTCTCGTGGTGCACGGGCCTGCGGGTGAGCACGACGGTCACGCAGGTGGGCGGTGTGAACGCCGAGTCCGTTTCGGCGAACTTCTTTCCCGGCGCGACGGCGTTGAGCGCGCCGTTCGCCGTCGCGGCCGCCGTGCTGTGGTGCCTGATCGTCCGCAGGGTGACGGCTCGGCAGACGGCCCGGCTGGGCCGCTGAGGCCCCCCTCCGGGTGGGGGAGGGCGGGGATGCCTACTGCTCGGTGGTCTCCCGCTTGCTCCACACCAGCGCGTTCGCGGTGGCCATCCCCGCGGCCAGCACGATGCTGTTGCCCCAGGTGTCACTGGTCGGTCCGTCCTCGCCGGCGAAGGCGACGAGCAGCGCGGGCGTCGCCAGGGTGAGCACAGTGAAGAACCAGAAGACCTTGCTGCGGGGCACGTGAACGTCCTGTCCTGTCGGGGCGGTGGAGCGCGCGGGCGCCTACCCCGGCGCGCCGGGATCAATCCTGCGGGATCCCGGGCCCGGACGTGGCCTCCGTCACAGAATCTTCGCCGTGCTTTCCTCGGCGGATGGCCGCCAAGGCGGCCCGGTGCCCCAACAGCGGGCCGCCGCAAGCGGCTTCCGGTACGCCGACTCGTACGCTGCGTCGGCGTACGGGCGCGCACGGTGGCGTGTCGGGGTGGACGAAGGGGAGGATGTCGGGCATCGCGCAGTGGAATTCGTGAAAGGTGACCGGCATGGCGGGTGGTGGGGGCGGCGACGGCACGACGGCGGCCCGGGCGTGCGGCGAACCGGACGGTTCGGACAGCCTCAAGGCGTTCGGCGAGGTGGTGAAGGCGTTCCGGAAGCGGGCGCGGCTCACCCAGGAGGAGTTCGCCCCGCGCGTGCGCTACTCGGGCCCCACCGTCGCCTCGATCGAGCAGGGCAGGCGTTTCCCGCCCGCGGATTTCGTGGAGCGCGCGGAGGAGGTGCTCGACGCCTTCGGCGCGTTGCGGGGCGCGGCGCGCCACCTGTCGCGGCAGCCCGGCCTGGCGAGCTGGTTCCGTCAATGGGCCCGCCTGGAGGCGGAGGCGCTCACCCTGCACACCTACGAGTGCCGGCTGATCCCCGGGCTGCTCCAGACGGAGGCGTACGCCCGGACGCTGTTCGCGCACCAACTGCCGCCGCTGGGCGATGAGCAGGTCGAGACGCAGCTGGCGGCGCGGCTCGACCGCACCCGGCTGCTGGCCGAACGGCCCAACACCGCCTACAGCTTCATCGTCGAGGAGCACCTGTTCCTGCGGCGCACCGGTGGCGCCGCCGTGGCCCGGGAACTCGTGGAGCACGTGCTCGACGTGGCGCGGCTGCGGAACGTCGAGCTCCAGGTGATGCCGCTGGTGCGGGAGGACCACGCCGGTCTGCACGGGCCGATGCGGTTGCTGGAGACACCGGACCATCGCTGGCTGGGCTACTGCGAAGGGCAGGAGACCGGCCGTTTCCTCTCCGACCGAAAAGTGGTCAGCACACTCCAGATGCGCTATGCCAGGATGCGGTCGCAGGCTCTCTCCCTCGAGGAGTCCGTGAGCCTGCTGGAGCGGATGCGAGGAGCGGCATGAGCGGCAACCCCGAACGGGCCTGGTTCAAGAGCAGCTACAGCAGTGGATCGGGCGATGACTGCGTCGAGGTCGCGGACGGGGCCTGCGCGGTGCACGTGCGGGACTCCAAGGTGCCGGGCGGGCCGCAGTTGGCTCTCCGGCCGTCGGCCTGGGCCTGTTTCGTGGACTTCGCGGCCGGCGGCACCCGGCGCCACGCCCCCGGGACCGCGCGGACGGAGTGACCGCGCCCACCCGCGGCCCCGCCCGCGCCGCACGACCGGCGCCGGAGTCTCGTGGAATCCGGACGGGTGTGTGATCCTTCGGCACGTCACCGGCCGTGCGTCAGGGACGCGGCCGGCCCGCACTGTTGCGGCACCCCTCCGCCGACGGGCGGAGGGACGAGCCGTTCACCCGAAGGAGTCCGATGAGCTTCGATGTGACCGCGATCCGCAGTGACTTCCCCTCGCTCGCGCAGGGCGTGGCCTACTTCGACGGGCCGGGAGGCACCCAGACGCCGCAGCAGGTCGCCCGCGCGGTGGCCGACACCATGTGCTCGGGCATCTCCAACCGGGGCACGGTCACCCTCGCGGAACAGCGCGTCGAACGGGTGGTGCGCGAGGGCAGGCAGGCCGTGGCGGACCTGCTCGGATGCGATCCGGGAGGCGTCGTGTTCGCCCGGTCCGCGACCGCGGCGACGTACGACCTGGCGCGGGTCCTCTCGCGGCAGTGGGAGCCGGGCGACGAGGTCGTGGTGTCCCGCCTCGACCACGACTCCAACATCCGCCCCTGGGTGCAGGCCGCCGAAGCCGCCCGCGCCGGGATCCGCTGGATCGACTTCGACCCCGGAACCGGCGAGTTGACCGTCGACCACGTCAGGGAGCAACTGTCCGACCGCACCAGGGTCGTCGCCGTCACCGGTGCCTCCAACGTACTCGGCACCCGCCCCGACCTGCCCGCCGTCGCCGAGGCCGTGCACGACGCCGGGGCACTGCTCCACGTCGACGGTGTGCACCTCACCCCGCACGTCCCGGTCGACGTCCCGGCAACGGGTGCCGACTTCTACGTCTGCTCGCCCTACAAGTTCCTCGGCCCCCACCACGGGGTGCTCGTGGCGTCGCCGGAACGCCTCGCCTCCCTGTGGCCCGAGAAGCTGCTGCCGTCCACCGACGAGGTGCCCGAGCGGTTCGAACTCGGCACGCTTCCCTACGAACTGCTCGCCGGCACCACGGCGGCCGTGCAGTACCTGGCTTCGATGGGGTCCTCGCCCGCCGAACCCGATCGCCGGCGGCGGGTGCTGGAGTCGATGCGCGCGATCGAGGAGCACGAGGCGCGCCTGTTCGCCCATCTGACCGAGGGACTGGCCCGGATCGACGGCGTGCGGTTCCACGGTGGGCCGGAGCGCCGTACGCCGACGGTGTTCTTCTCCGTCGCGGGGGTGGGCGACCGGGAGGTGTATGAACGTCTCGCGCAGCGCGGCGTGAACGCGCCCGCATCGAACTTCTACGCGATCGAGGCCTGCCGCCGCATGGGACTCGGCGACGGCGGGGCGGTGCGGGCCGGGCTGGCGCCGTACTCGCACCGGGACGACGTCGACCGGCTGGTCGCGGGCGTCGAGGAGATCGCCAAGACCGGCCCGCAGTGAGGTGCAGGAGCTCCGGCGCGAGTCGGTGACGCGCCCGCACCGGTGGGGTGAACGGAGAAAACGCGGTGACGGCGTGATGGCTGACGGTGCGGCGGCGCTGTGTGGAACGGAGGGCCGCATCGGGGGGCCTCCAGGGGGTGGGGGCCCGCGGGCGCCACCCGGTCGGCTCGACAGTCACACGGAGGGGTTGGGGCACATGGGGAGAGACGCCGCGCGGCCACCGGAAGCAGCTCGGATGCGGCATCACGCCGAGGGGTTCACGGGCGGGCTCGTCACCCGCTCCCGCCTGCCGCTCGACTACTCCGTGGCGAGCCTGCGGGTCGTCGACAGCGTCGTCGAGGGGCTGCGGCAGGGCAATCCGGCACCCTCCCAGGTGTCCGACCTGCTGCTGGGGTTCGGTGCCTACCTCGGCGAGGTCCTCGTACGGCACGCGGGTGCGGTATGGGTCGATTTCGACGAGCGGGAACGCGACCTCTTCGGGCACTCCGTCGGCGTGCGCATGCCCGACGGGCGCGTGTGGAACCCCCTGGGCCGGGTCGCGAAGCGGTTCGCGCTCGGTCGGGACCAGTCCCTGCACACCTTCTACCTGACCCTGCACGGCCGCCGGGCCCACGCCTCGGCGGCGTAGCCGCTCCCCCGGGAGGACGGTCGTCACCGTGGGCAGCCAACTCCTCGTCGACGCCGCGGTCCTCGCCTCGGTCGCCGCCGTCGCCGTCCTGCTGCCGGGAGCACTCCGCGAGTCCCGCTCCGGCCCGGCACCGGACGGAACGGCCGGCGGGCGGACGTCCCTGCGGTGGCACCCCGGGGCGGCGCTCGCGGTCGTGACGCTGCTCCTGGTGCTGAACCAGGTGCTGGTCACCGTCCACGTGCTGCGGGTGCACCACGGCGACCCGTCGTTCGTCGCCCGGTACCTCGGTCCGGGATGGTTCGACCTCGCCGACGGCAGCGCCGTACTCCAGCGGCTCGCCGACCTCACTCCCGCCCCGGCCATACTGGCGCCCTCGGTGCTCCGCGTCCCGGCGCTGCTGGAACTGCCGTTCGTGCTGCTCGCCGTGCTCGTGGCGCTCCGCCGCCTCGACCCGGGCCTGTACCGGCGGGCCGCCCGGCTCCGGTTCCTCCTGCCTGCCGCCGCCTCGTACACCCTCGTGTTCTGCGTTGTCGAGTGGGAGCTGAGCAACCCGTACACCGCCGACGACCTCCTCCTGCGCACCCTCTCCGGACTGCTCGTGCCGCCGCTGCTCGCCGCGGCCGCGAAGCGGGACGATGCGCCGGCGGTGCGGCCGCGGTCCGCCGCCGGGCTGCTGCTGGTCCTGATCCATCTCGGTGCCCTGGGGTATCTCGTGCTGAGCCTGTACGGGACCGTGCTGCTCTACAACTTCGGCCGTGCGGACGAAGCCGCGCCCGGTGCGGCCGTGGCGCTCCTGGTGCTCGTGGCGGCCGAGCGGGGCGGCGCCCGCACCTCCGGGACCGCGCCTCCCGGGGGTGCGGTGGCCTTCGTGGGGCACGGCCTGTGGTGGTTCCTGGCGCTGTTCTGGGTGCCGGCGCTCGCGATCCGCTACGGCGTCACCTTCGGCACACCGGTACTGGCCGCCGCGGCCGGACTGGCACTGGTGGCGGCCGCGGCGGTCCTCGCGGCGCGGGAGGTGCGGACCGAAGCACAGGAAGCGGGTTGCGGGGTGGGGCCGTTGCGTCGGGCCGTGCACCTCGTCGCCGCGGCGGCGGCCGGCGTGGTCGCGGCCGGTGCGGCGGCACTCCCGCTGGCCGGACTCACGTACGAGGCGGGACTGTTCGCGGGAGGTGTCGCCTTCCTTCTCACGGTCCTCGCCGTGTGCACGGTCGCCGACCGGGCTCGGCACGGCGGCGGGAGACGGCGGCGTCCGCTCGTCGCGGGGCCGGCACGTCAGCCGCTTGAGGGCTTGCCCTGCGGCCCGTTGCCCGTTCCGCCCGCCTGCCTGCTGCCCGCCTGTCCGTTGCCCTGCCGTTCGCTGCCCTGCGTTCCGTTGTCCGGTGCAGCGGTAGCGGCAGGGGCGTGGGGCGCAGCGGGGCCGCCCGGGGCGCCGTCCGTCCCGCCTGCCGCCGCGCCGGCCCCGTGTCCCCCGGCCGCCGCTCGGTCCGCCGGCGGAGTGCGTCCGTCCGCGGAGGAGTCCGGGAGCACCTCGGAGCAGAAGGTGTCGACCCGGTTGCGGCCGTGCGCTGCCGCCACCAGCGTGTGCGGAGCCAGGTACGGGTTGCGGGCGTGTGCCTGGCACTGCGCGAGCAGCGCCCGTTCGTGCAGCGGTGCCGCAGCGGGCGAGGGCCCTTCCGGCCCGGCCGGGCCCGGCACCGTGGACGCTGTTGCCGCGGGGGAGTGGAGGTCCTCCTCTCCCGGGACGGCCTCCGTTCCTCCGGCGAAGGGTGACGGTGTCGCGGTGCGGGCCGGCTCCGAGGACACGTCGGTGGCGGGCGGGATGCTCTCGGTGCCGCGCTCCACTCCCGGCAGGGCGCCGCAGGCGGCGGCGACCGTCGTGCCCGCGCCGAGCACGGTGGCCGCGAGCGCGGCCAGTACCGCGGATCGGCTGTGGCGCAGCCGCTGACCCCGCCCGGGGCGCGGGCCGCGGGCCGGTTCCGGGCCGAACCGCTGGGCGCACTCGTAGGCGAATTCCGCTTCCACCTCGTGGACGCTCTGCCGGAAAGGAGGGCAGGGTGCCGCGGTTGCGGCGGCGTTGAGGGTCGCGGCGAGGTTCCGCAGGGCGATCTCCGACGGTGCCGACCCGGCGCCGGAGCCGGGGGCGGACGTGCTCTCGTCGATGAGGCGGCGCAACGTGCGCGGGTCCACCCGTCCGCCGCGGGGGTCTTCGTCTTCCACGGGCTCGTTCACCGCCGCGGGGTGTCCGTGTCCGTGGGGCGTTCCAGCTGCTGCGCGAGCCGTTTCAGCCCGCGGGAGAGCGCCATGGCCACCGCGCCCGGCCGTTTGCCCAGCACGGCAGCGGCGCTCCTGGTGTCCAGGTCGAGGATCACGCGGAGCAGCACGGCTTCGGCCTGCGGCCCGGGCAGGGTGGCGATCAGTGCCAGCGCCTCTTCTCCGGAGAACCGTTCCGCTGCGACCTGGGCGGTGTCGTGGGCGCCCCAACCCGTGGGGTCGCGTGGTTCGGGGAGTTCGGTCAACGGCAGCGCGATCTCCGGCACTCTGCGCCTGCGGCGCCGCACCAGGTCGCGGGCACGGTTGCGGGTCACCGTGAGCGCGAAGCGTCGGAACGCCGGACCGTCGCCCTCGAACCGCAGTACGTCCCGGGCGATCTGCAGCCACACCTCCGCGACCACGTCCTCCGCGTCCTGGCCGACGATCACGGAGGCGTACCGCAGGAGTTCGGGAGTCAGCGAGCGGTACAGCACGCGGAACGCGTCGTCCCGGCCCTGCCGTGCCGCCCGCACGGCGGCGGTGAACTCCTCGGACGCCGGCTCCGCGACCGGGCGTGTGCCGAACGGGTCGCCGGACGGTGCCCCGCGCCGTGCGGAGGAGGGAGTCTCGCAGACCGCTTCTTTCACTGGGTGCCCTTCGCGCATGCGGGAAAGGTGGAGGTGTGCACTGACCGCCCGTTGGACCGGCCGGTGCGCGCGAAGGTTGTAGCGGGAACGCATCGCGCGGCGGTGAGGCGTGTCACAGTCCTCCGGCCCGAGCGGGAAACGGCGCGGGGCCGGACGGAGAAGTCTCCGTCCGGCCCCGGCCGGTGAGGTGTGCGGGCCCTTCCTGTTCGGGCCCGCCGGGCGTCACGGTGTCAGCGCGAACCCGAGCCGGGCGCCGCCCGGCGTGTCGAAGGTGCCCATGCCCTTGAAGTCGGCCTGGTCCGGGTGGATGCCCGTGCTGCCTGCCGGGATGGTGTAGACGGCGCCGTCGTGGTCGTTCTCGCCGTCGCTGCCGATCGCCAGGTCCGTGCGTCCCCAGCCGGAGACGTCGGCGAGCTGCACGGCGGTGCCGAACCGGTCGCCGTCCTCGGTCACGCCCGGGACGCCGGGGGTGTCGGCGTGGAAGGTCTCCGAACCGGAGCCGGTCACGCCGCCGCTGGAGCCGTACAGCAGGTGCACCATGCCCGCGTCGGAGTGCGGGGTGCCGTCGCGCGAGAGGTCCTCGCGCGGGGCGCCCACCAGCACGTCCGCGAACCGGTCGTTGTTGGTGTCGCCGAGCGAGACGGACCAGCCGAACGCGTCGCCGCCCTCGGCGGCGCCGCCGACGCCGCTGCTGTCCTGGGTCATGACCTGCTTGCCGGTGCTCGTCAGGCCACTTGCGGAACCGGGGAGGACGGTGATCTGTCCGCCCGCGGCCGCGTCGGACTCGCCGCTGTACGGCTGTCCGATGACGAGGTCGGCGTAGCCGTCGTTGTCGGTGTCGCCCGCCGCCACCGAGCGCCCGCCCTTGGTGGCGAGCACGCCCTGCCGTTCGAGGCCCCCGGAGAAGCCGCGCAGCACCAGGACCCGGCCGGTCTTGGACGGGTCGCGGTAGTTGACCGCGATGTCGGTGTAGCCGTCGTTGTCGAAGTCCCCGCTGGTGACGTCGACGTGCTGGGCGTTGCCGGAGTAGGCGGAGGTGCCGAGGTAGCCGGACTGGACGAACTCCAGCGTGGCGCCGTCGTAGAGGTACCACTTGCCGGGTGCTCCCGGTGCGACGACGAGGATGTCGGCGTCACCGTCGCTGTCGACGTCGGTCACTTCGATGCCGGCGCCGAACCGGCCGCCCTGGTGGCGGTCGCCGGTCGGCGGTGCCAGCGTCGCGCCGGTGTTCAGGTCCGGGCCGTAGACGACCGCGGCGACGCCGTGGTTGTCGGGGCTGCTGCCCCACTCCTCGCCGGGGATGCCGACGACGAGATCGCCGTAGCCGTCCCCGTCGAGGTCGCCGAAGCCGGTGCCGCGGCCGAAGTCGTCGCCGTTCTCGTCGCCGCCGGTGACGCCCGGGCTGCCCTGGTGGAGCGTGATCGGCTCGTCGACCGGGCCGGCACTGCCGCCCGGCAGGAGCGAGACCATGCCCGCGTCGCCGTGGCCGCCCATGTCGGCGTGCGGCAGACCGGCGACCATGTCGACCAGGCCGTCCCCGTTGAAGTCCGGCGTCGGCGTGGCGGCGGAGGCCGCCGGGCTCGCGGCGAAGCTGCGGATCTCGGGGAGCTGCTGGTACAGGTGCTCGCCCGGGCACTGCGTGTTGAAGCCGTCGCGGTGGCCGGAGATCCGGTTCAGGGTGGCCATGTCACCCTCGTTCCAGACGCCCGTGTCCGCCTTCGCCTCCAGCGTGACCTGGCCGGAGGGGGAGTGGCCGTACTGGCCGAGCTTGTAGGCGGAGATGCGCCCCAGGGCCTCGTTGATGCGTGTGCTGGGGTAGCCGTCCGCCAGGTGGAAGCTGCCCAGCACCGAGATGCCGGTGGAGTAGCTGTTGAAGCCCAGGGTGTGGGCGCCGTACACCGGCATGTCGATGCCGCCGGCGCGGCCCTCGAAGATCGTGCCGCACTTGTCGACCACGAAGTTGTAGCCGATGTCGTTCCAGCCCAGTGTCTGGACGTGGTACGTCATCAGCGAGCGCACCATGGCCGGGGACTGGGTGCAGCTGTAGCCGTTCTCGGTGTCCGTGTGGTGGACGAACGCGGCCTCGATGTCGTCGACCCAGTGCGGCGGGTCCTCGACCGTCGACTCGTCGGCACCCCACTGGGCACGCGGCACGACCGGGGGCTGCGTCACGGTCGACTCCGGTGCCGGCGGGGTCGTCTCCGTCGGCGAGGGGGACGTCGTGGGCGAGGATGTCGCGGTCGGCTCGCCGGAGGTGCTCTCCGACGGGCTCGGCGAGCTGCTCGTGGTCGCCCCGGTCGACGGCGAGGCCGACACGGCTGGGCTGGGCGACGACTCGGTGCTGGGCGACGGCGAGGAGCTCGCCTCCATGACCTGCATGCCCGAACCGTCGGCGGTGGTGCTGTTCCGTGTCCAGGCGGCCGCGGAGAACGCGGTGTTCTCGAAGTCCGCGGCGTGCTGGGTGTTCTTCGCGCCGTTCCCGGCGTCCTCGACCTTGTTCGGCGGCAGGTCACCGGTGCGGTTGGCCTTCTTCGCCTCCGCCTTCGTGACGCCCGGGTCGATCATGTCGAGGCGCAGCCAGCGAGGCATGGAGCTCACCGTGCCGTCCTCGGCCACGACGCGGGCCTCGACGCCGTCCGACGGGCCCGTCCACAGCGGCGCGGTCGCGCCGCGGGCGGACTGCTCGTCCCCCTCCTCCGAGGCGACGTCGTGGAGGTTCAGTTCGGTCCAGGACCCCCACGCGCCGGTGACGGCGCTGCGGGTGCGGACTTCGGCGGTCCCTCCGAGCGGTGCCGCCGTGCTCGGCCAGGAGATGCCGAGCATGCTGAAAGGCTCGGTGCCCCGCCGGTCGACGCCCCGCTTCGCCCTGCCCTGCTGCTTCAGCTGCAGCGAATGGACCTGCACGGGCTCCGCGCCGTAGTGGGGGCGTTCCCCACCGGACGGGCCGGCGACGGCCACCGTCACCGCTCCCGCGCCTCCCACGACAAGCGCGCCCAGAGTGATCCAGGCTCTCTTTCTGGTGCTCAGTGTTCTGCGTGCTCTCGCACTCCGCGGACTCAAATCCCGCCCCTATGTCGGTTCTTCTGTTCAGGCATCTGCCTTCGGGTGTCCGTTCCGTACGGATCAGGCGTGATGTGCCGCCGCAATTCCCCGAATTCACGGCCCCGGTACCCCACGAAGCGCCCGGCGGGCCGACTTCATCACTCGACAGCACACCGTTCTTTCCGGGGCGGCCCCGGCAGGGAGGCGCGCACTCCCGCGTGCTTCGTCGGCGGACTTCGGTGCGACGGCGCTCATGCGGTCCTGAACGGGGCCCTGCTGCCGGCCGGTGGCTGCTCGGGGCCCGCCCGAACCACGGCTTCGGCATCCGGGCCCGCCCGAACGCGGCCCTGCCGGAGGAGAAACGATGACGGCCGAGGTCGCCACCCCCCACAGGAGAGACCTCGGCCGCCGTCGCGTACGGACGCACCTACCAGCAGTGGCCCGCATTCCACTCAGCGCCGGGCCCGCCGTTTGTGTTACGCCTGTAGCTCCGCCCACAACCGGCGGCCCCGGCATGGACGCGGACAAGGCCTGGGCCGTAGCGTGCAGCCCATCGCGTCGGCGCAGGTCGGCGCCGAGAGAGTGGTTGACCGGCACGACCACGGCGCCCGACCAGGGGCGTCGCGGCAGGTGCGTCGCAACGTCGCGGAGTGGGCGAGGACACAGGCGTGCAGGGGGATGACGCGGATCTGACGGCCGCGGTGCGCGCGGCCCAGGAGGGTGACGAGCACGCCTTCCGCACGGTCTACCGTGCCGTGCAGCCGCGCCTCCTCGGCTATGTGCGCACGCTCGTCCCGGACGCGGACGCGGAGGACATCGCCTCCGAGGCGTGGTTGCAGATCGCCCGCGACATCGCGGACTTCACCGGTGACGCGGACCGGTTCCGGGGATGGACCGCCCGTATCGCGCGGAACCGGGCGCTGGACCATCTCCGCATGCGCGGTCGCCGCCCGGTCGTCGGCGGTGACGAGAGCGAACTGGTGTCCCTGCCCGGCGCTTCGAACACGGCGGACGAGGCGATGGAATCACTCGGCACCGGCCGAACCCTGCGGATCATCTCCCGGCTTCCGTCCGATCAGGCGGAAGCCGTGGTGCTGCGTGTGGTGATGGGACTCGACGCGAAGAGCGCGGCACAGGTCCTCGGCAAGCGTCCGGGAGCCGTACGCACAGCCGCTCACCGCGGACTGCGCCGGATCGCCGAGCTGCTGGAGGCGCAGCGGGACGGCGAGCACGAGGACGAGGCGGCCGGGCCCCCGGGCCCGCGGAGACCGTCGCAGTGCGACGCGACGCAGGGTGTGACGCATGAGGCCGCGCGAACGCTGAGGGAAACGTGATGCCCGACGACCGGTACCAATGGCTGGACGAGGAGACCGCGGAGCGCCTGCTGCGCGGGCTGCCGGCCGACGGGCACGGAGAACCGCACGAGGCGTCCGCCCGAGCCCTGGTGGAGGCGCTCGGCACGCTCGCGGCCGAGGCCGTCCCCTCTGCGGAACATCCCCGCACCGAGGCACCACTGCCCGGTGAGGAGGCCGCGGTCGCGGCGTTCCGCGCCGCGCAGACGGGAGTGCTGCGCAGTGGCTCGGTGAGCTCCCGGGACGCGGCCGCGGGGCGCGCGGCCCGCAGGAGCCGGGTACGCGGCTTCCTGGCCGGGCTCGCCGGCCGCCCGGTGGGCGCCGGGGTCGCGGCAGCGATCGCGGCGTGCGCCCTCGGCGGCGTGGCCGTCGCCGCCGGCACCGGGGTGCTTCCGACTCCGTTCGGGGACGGTTCGTCGCCCGCGCCCGCCGTCAGCGCCACCTCCACGGACGACGCGGCGGAGTCCGAGGACGGGCGGGACAGGGGCAGTCGGTCGCCGGGGGCGACCCCGTCGCCCGGGAGTGCCGCCCCCTCGGCCGCGGAGGGCGGGGAGGGCGTCCGGATGCCGGAGGACGTTCTGCAGGACCTGGCGCCCGTCGACGGGCTGACGGGCACCCAGAAGAAGGTGCGGGCTCTGGTGCTCTGCGACGCCTATCAGGAGGGGCTGCTGGACGCGGACGACCGGCAGGCCCTGGAGAAGGCCGCCGGCGGAGACCGCCGCGTCCGGCCGTTCTGCGAACAGCTGGCCGGCGGAGCGGCGCACGACGGCGTGGTCGGGGACGCCACCGGCCGGGGCGATGCTCCCGGCCAGGGTGGAAAGGCCGCGGGCGACGAGCCGTCCGGCACGCCCACGACAACCGCTCCCACCGACGACGCCACCGACCCCGGTGACGGCACCGAGTCGGGCGACGGCGGCGAGTCGGGTGACGGCGGCGAGGCCGGGGACGGTTCGGGCACGGAGACCGGTGACCCCGACGGCGGCACCGACACCGACAGCGGCACGGACGGTGCGACGGACGATCCCACCGCGCCGGACGCCTCCCCGACACCGACCCCGAACGCATCGGCGCCGGATCCGTCGCCCTCGCCCGCGACCACCGGCGCGGCGGAATCCTCCGGCGCCTGAACGGCCGGTGTGACACTTTCGCGACCCCGGACGCAGTAGTGAGTGAGCCGACTGGTCATCGGCCGCGCTGCACCCCTGGGGTCCCCCCCGTACCTCCGGGTGCGCGCATCGGCGCGGGCGGAGCACGTTCCCCCGGCTCCGCCCGCGCCCTCTCCTCCTCACTGCTCCGCGGCTGCCGCGACGAGCCGGCCCGCCGTCCGTGCTCGCGGCGCCCCGTTCCCGCGGACGAGGTGCCTTCGGGCCTCCGCGGGGCGCATGCTGTGAGCAAGGTCCCAGCGTGTGGGTCTCCCACGGCCCGGAGACCGGTCGCTACAGTCCGTGTCTACTGCATCGACCCCAGGCGCGACGACGGAGGCTCAGTCCATGGCACGCCACTCAGAATCCGGCCGGCCCATCGAACCGGTCTACGGCCCGGAGGCGCTCCAGGACTGGGATGCCGCCGAGAAGCTCGGTGAGCCCGGCGCGTACCCCTACACCCGCGGCGTCTACCCCACGATGTACACCGGCCGTCCCTGGACCATGCGGCAGTACGCCGGTTTCGGCACCGCGACCGAATCCAACGGGCGCTACAAGCAGCTGATCGAGAACGGCACGATGGGCCTGTCGGTGGCCTTCGACCTGCCCACGCAGATGGGTCACGACTCCGACGCGCCCCTGGCCCACGGCGAGGTCGGCAAGGTCGGTGTCGCCATCGACTCGATCGACGACATGCGGGTGCTGTTCGACGGCATCCCGCTGGAGAAGGTCTCCACGTCGATGACCATCAACGCGCCTGCGGCGTTGCTGCTCCTGCTGTACCAACTCGTCGCCGAGGAGCAGGGGGCCGACCCGGCGAAGCTCACCGGCACGATCCAGAACGACGTGCTGAAGGAGTACATCGCGCGCGGCACCTACATCTTCCCGCCCAAGCCGAGCCTCCGGCTGATCGCGGACATCTTCAAGTACTGCAGGTCCGAGATGCCGAAGTGGAACACCATCTCCATCTCCGGCTACCACATGGCCGAGGCGGGGGCGACGCCCGCGCAGGAGATCGCCTTCACGCTGGCCGACGGCATCGACTACGTCCGCACCGCCGTCGCCGCCGGGATGGACGTCGACGACTTCGCGCCCCGGCTGTCGTTCTTCTTCGTGGCCCGCACCACCATCCTCGAGGAGGTCGCCAAGTTCCGTGCCGCCCGGCGGATCTGGGCACGGGTCATGAAGGAGGAGTTCGGTGCGAAGAACCCCAAGTCGCTGATGCTCCGGTTCCACACCCAGACCGCCGGTGTGCAGCTCACCGCCCAGCAGCCGGAGGTGAACCTCGCGCGCGTCACCGTGCAGGGGCTCGCGGCCGTCCTCGGCGGCACCCAGTCGCTGCACACCAACTCCTTCGACGAGGCCATCGCGCTTCCCACCGACAAGTCGGCCCGTCTGGCCCTGCGCACCCAGCAGGTCCTCGCGTACGAGACGGACGTCACCGCCACGGTCGACCCGTTCGCCGGTTCCTACGTCGTGGAGTCCATGACCGACGATGTCGAGGCGGCCGCCCTGGAGCTGATGGAGCAGGTCGAGTCGCGTGGTGGCGCGGTCGAGGCGATCGAGGCGGGCTACCAGAAGAACGAGATCGAGCGCAGCGCCTACGCCGTCGCGCAGGAGCAGGAGTCCGGTGACCGCGTCGTGGTGGGCGTGAACCGGTTCCAGAGCCCGGAGGAGGAGCCGTACGATCCGCTGCGCGTCGACCCGGCCATCGAGCGGCAGCAGGTCGAGCGGCTGGCGAAACTCCGTGCCGAGCGCGACCAGCAGGCGGTGGACGCCGCGCTGACGGCGCTGCGGAAGGCGGCGGAGGGCAGCGAGAACGTGCTGTACCCCATGAAGGAGGCGCTCCGGCTCCGTGCGACGGTCGGCGAGGTCTGCGACACGCTTCGCGGGACGTGGGGCGCCTACGTGCCCAGCGACGTGTTCTGACGTCCGGGCGCGCGGCTCCGCGCAGCGGGAGGGGCCCTGCGGTCACGGCCGGAACGGTCCCCTCCTGCACATCCGTTCCAGCCGTGACCGGTTCCTTGACGGCCCGGGCCAGAGCTCGCAGCGCATCTGGCCCGGGCCGCCGTCATGCCGGCGGGTCAGGCGGTGGCGGGACGGCACCCTCCGGGAGGGGCCGTCGGCTGACCCGCCGCGTCTTCGTGCCGGCCGCCGGACCGCAGCCGACGGCCTGCCGACCGGGGTGACGTGCGAGTGCCGTCGACCGGTCGGGGCGTTTTCCATCTGCAGGGAAGCGTCGCGGCCCGGCGATCACCGGTCAACTGCCGTGGCACTCTGTTAAATGAGCACCGGTGTGAAGGGCACATGACACGGTCGGGGAGGCGGAGCCCAGGCGTCCCCGAGCCAATACTGTTCAGGTGTGTGAGCGGCGACGCGCCACCCGGCGGGTACCATGCCGCCACCCTCACGCCTCACGTCAGAAGGAGGCACCGCATGCTCCCGACCGACGAGACCGCGAAGCCCGAGGCGTCCCGTCCCGTACCCCACCGGGACGCGTCCGAACGCCGCCGGGACGCCGCTCTCCGCGCCGCGCTGCGCGACGGCCCCTTCGAGACGGCGCTCGACGCGGCGATCCGGGCCAGCGGGCTGAGTATGGAACGCATCCAGCGGCGGCTCGCCGACCGGGGGGTCGCTGTCAGCGTCACCGCGCTCAGCTACTGGCGCAGAGGACGGAGCCGCCCCGAACGCCCCCAGTCGCGGCGGGCGGTGAGACTGCTGGAGGAACTGCTCGCGCTGCCCGCGGATTCACTGGTGTCGCTGCTCGGACCCCAGCGGCCGCGCGGCCGCTGGGCGGCCGGACGGGCGCCCACCCGACTCGCACCCACCCGGCTCTGGCAGGGGTACCAGAGCCTTTCGGGACTGCTCGACGACATGGGTGACAACGACGACGGCCTCGCCAACATCGCCGTCCACGAGCGTTTCGAGATCGATGCCTCCGGAGCCGAGTCGCGCTGGACCGCCTCGCTCGTGCTCCGGGCGGAGCGGGAGAACGTGGACCGCTGTGTGGTGATCACCCGGGGCGAGGAGCCGGAGCGTCCGCTGCCGCGGCTCACCGACGTCCGCAACGCGCGCATCGGGCGGGTGCGCACCGACCCCTCCGTCCCGATGACCGTCTCCGAACTCCTCCTGGACCGTGTCCTGTCGACGGGCGAGACAGCCGTCGTCGAGTACACCGGCGCCTATCCGACCAGCGGCCGCCCCACACAGGAGTGCGGGCGCGGATTCCGCACCGCGGCCTCCCTCTACACCCTGGAGGTCTCCTTCCACCCCTCCCGGGTGCCGGTCCGCTGCTACCGCTGTGCCGGACCGACGGCCACCGGGTCGCTGCCCGTCCTGGGGCCCGCCTGGATCAGCCCGACCGGGCAGGTGCACATGGTCGTCCAGGACGCCGGACCCGGCTTCCACTCGCTGCGCTGGGAGTGGGACTGACACCGGCAACACCCGGCCGTCCGTTCAGCCGCAGCCGCAGCCGGCGCGGCAGCCGCTGATGCTTCCCGACCGTGCCCCCGTGTTTCCCGGGGTCGGCCCCGCGGCGGCGGGCGGGGCCGCGCAGCAACCCTTGCCCTGCCACGCGTCGCGGCCTTCCTTCACGGCGACGAGGGCGATGATCAAGGCGGTGGCGGGATCGGCCCACGACCAGCCGAGAGCGGCATTGAGGAGCAGGCCCACCAGGAGCACCGCCGAGAGGCAGGTGCACAGCAGAGTCTGCCGGGAGTCCGCCACCGCGCTGGCAGAGCCGAGTTCGCGCCCGGCGCGGCGCTGGGCGAATGACAGGAACGGCATCACGGCCAGGGACACCGCGGCGAGTGTGATCCCGGTGACCGAACGTCCGGCCTCCTCGGCGTCCGCCAATGCCCTCACGGACACGAAGGCGACGTAGAGGGCCAGGGCGAAGAACGAGACCGCGATGATCCGCAGGGCGTTCTTCTCCCGCGTCTCGCGCACGAGATGGTCGCCCGCGGAGAACTGCCAGGCGACCGCCGCCGCGGAGGAGACCTCGATGACCGAGTCCAGTCCGAATCCCACCAGTGCGGTGGAGGAAGCCGCGACGCCGGCGGTGACGGCGACCACTGCCTCGACGAGGTTGTAGGCGATCGTTGCGGCCACCAGCAGCCGGATCCGTCGGGTGAGCGCGTCGCGGCGGGCCGGGGACGGCACTGCTGGGGCACCGAACGGCATCTCAGCAGCATCCCCTCGCGTCGGCGTCCGGGCACGTTCTGTCCGTGGTGCGTGGCGGCACGGCGGCACGCACGTCGTCCAGGGTCCGGCCGAGCAGTGGGCCGGCCAATTCGTACCGCGTGCGGCGGCCCTCGGGCACGCCGACGACCAGCCCGCAGTCGCGCAGGCACGCCAGATGGTTGGACAGTCTGGTGCGGGACACGCCCAACCGGTCGGCGAGATCGGAAGGGTGGGCCGGCGCTTCCCGGAGCGCCAGGAGCAGTCGGCAGCGCAGCGGGTCGGCGAGTGCCCGGCCGAATCGGGTCAGCGCTTCGACGTCGGAAGCAGTGGTGAGCATGGCGCGAACAGTACACGAGATCGTGAATTCACGATGTCGTGGACTGTTGGGAGGGGGCGGCATCCCGGTGGTCTGACCGGCCCGGCGTCCTGGGAGCGGTGGAGTGGGGGAGGGAGAGTCGTCGGCTGCGTTACGTATGACTTTTTATTTCCAGCTCTTGAATAAGTAGTACCTAGCGCGTAACTTCCGGTTCGGCCTTCGCCTGGGAGTTCGACGTACGGAGTAACGCCATGGAAGCAATCGAGCCGGTCTACGGCACGACCACGCTGCTGCTCATCGCAGCGGGCGCGGTCGCGCTGCTGCTCTTCCTGATCATGAAGGTGAGACTGCACGCCTTCGTCGCCCTGGTCGGCGTGAGCGTGGCCACCGCCCTCGCGGTCGGCTTCCCGCTCGCCGACATCCCCGACGTGCTGATGTTCGGCTTCGCCGACACCATCGGCTCGGTCGCCCTGCTCGTGGCGTTCGGCGTGATGCTCGGGCGGCTGCTGGAGGTGACCGGCGGTGCGCAAGTGCTCGCCGACACCCTCATCGCGCGCTTCGGCGAGAAGCGGGCACCGCTCGCGCTCGGCATCGCCGCCCTGCTGTTCGGCTTCCCGATCTTCTTCGACGCCGGCCTGGTGGTGTTCCTGCCGATCGTGCTGACCGTCGCGCGCCGCTTCGGCGGTTCGCTGCTGTTCTACGCCCTGCCGGCCGCGGGCGCCTTCGCTGCGATGCACGCCATCGTCCCGCCGCACCCCGGCCCGGTGGCCGCCACCGAGCAGCTCGGCGGCGACATCGGCATCACGCTCCTCGTCGGTCTCCCGATCGCGGTCCTCGCCTGGTACGTGGGCGTGTACCTGGTCTCCCGTTTCCTCGGGAAGCGCATCGACGTCTCCGTCTCGGACGTCGTCTTCGGCGAGGCGCGCGACGCCCACGGCCGCAGGATCGAGGACGCTCCGGCCGAGGACACCGGCAGGAGCGCGGACGGCACGGCAGGCAAGAGCGCGGGCGGTGTCTCCGTGCAGCTGGGCGAGGAGCCGCCCTCGTTCGGCACAGTCCTGCTGCTCCTGCTCATCCCGCTGGTGCTCATCTCCTTCGACACCGTCCTGAACGCCGTGGGCGTCGCGGGCGGGCTCGACCCCGACACGGGCTTCGCCGCCTTCCTCGGCCTGCTCGGCTACACCCCCGTCGCCCTGCTGATCACCGTGGTCGCGGCGATCCTGCTCCTCGGCAGGCCCCGCACCTCGATGGCCCGGGTCCGGACCATCGTCGACGAGGCACTGGCACCGATCTGCGCGATCATCCTCATCACCGGCGCCGGCGGGATGTTCGGCGGCGTGCTGGAACTCAGCGGCATCGGCGACGCCCTCAGCTCCTCGCTGTCCGACCTCGGTTTCTCGCTGATCCTCCAGGCGTTCGTGATCGCGACGCTGCTGCGTGTCGCGCAGGGCTCCGCCACCGTCGCGCTCACCACCACCGGCGGCCTCATCGCGAGTTCGGTGCACCAGGCGCAGCTGGGCGACTTCCAGATCGGGCTGCTCGTGGTCGCGATCGCTGCCGGGGCCACGGTCCTGTCGCACGTCAACGACTCGGGCTTCTGGCTGGTCAGCCGTTTCTTCGGGATGGACGAGAAGACCACCCTGAAGAGCTGGACGGTCATGGAGACGACGCTCGGCCTCTCGGCCTTCGTCATCTCCCTCGGGCTCTGGGTCGTCGTCTGACGCCCGCACCCTGCGACCCCGGGCCGCCCCCTCCCCTTCGGGGCGGCCCGGTCCGTCACGGCGCCAGGACCTCCAGCTCGGCCATCGCGCCGAGGGTGATCTCCTTGGTCAGTTCCTCGGCCTGCCGCGCGTCCCCGGTGCGCACGGCCTCCGCCACCTGCACGTGCAGTGTCACGGCAGCGGGGTCGGGATCGGTGAACATCACGTCGTGCTCGGTCCGGCCGGTGAGCACCGCCGCCACCACGTCGCCGAGCCGGGCGAACATCTCGTTCCGCGAGGCCCGCAGCACCACGCGGTGGAAGGCGATGTCGTGCACCAGGTAGCCCTCCAACTGCTGGCCCCGGGAGGTGGCCACCATGCCCATGGCCTGTTCGGTCAGCTCCGCGCACTCCTCGGGGGTGGCGAACTGCGCCGCGAGCCGCGCCGCCGCGGGCTCCACCGCGGACCGCAGCATGGTCAGCGACCGCAACTGGCGGCCCTTGTCGGCGCCCTGCAGACGCCAGGTGATCACCTGCGGGTCGAACACGTCCCAGGCCTCGCCGGGAAGGACGGTGACGCCCACCCGGCGCCGCGACTGCACCAGATGCATGGACTCCAGTACGCGGATCGCCTCCCGCATCACCGTCCGGGAGACCTCGAAGCGCCGCTCCAGCTCGTCGGTTCGAAGCACGCTCCCCGGGGGATAGTCGCCCCCGGTGATGGCCGGTCCGAGGGTGGCCAGCACCTTCGCGTGCAGCCCCTGCCGCTGATTGTCCATGCCCTCACACTACGGGGGCTCCGGAGAAAATATGTATGACATTAAGCCGACGTGTCCCGATGACGTCGCACCTGTGGACCCGGCCGGCGCCGGCACCCGGAACAGCGAGGTACTGATGTCCGCACCACGAGTCGTGGTCGTCATGGGCGTGGCCGGCACCGGCAAGTCCACCGTCGGCTCGCTGCTCGCCGACCGCCTCGGCGTCCCCTACGCGGAGGCCGATGCGTTCCACCCGCCTGCCAACATCGCCAAGATGAGCGCCGGCTCGCCGCTCGACGACGCCGACCGGGCCCCCTGGCTCGACGCGATCGGCGCGTGGGCCCGGACCAGGACGCAGAGCGGGGAGGGCCTGCAGGGCGTCGTCAGCTGTTCCGCGCTCAAACGCGCGTACCGCGACCGGCTGCGGGCCGCCGCCCCCGGCCTCTACTTCGTCCACCTCACCGGCGACCGCGCACTCGTCGCCGACCGGCTCGCGCAGCGCCGCGACCACTTCATGCCCGGCGCCCTCCTGGACTCGCAGTTCGCCGCACTGGAACCGCTGGACCCCGACGAGCCCGGCACCGCCCTGTGCGTGAGCATGCCCCCGGAGGAACTCCGGGACCGGGCCGTCCGCGCGCTGCGGAACGCCGGGGCGGCCCCCGGCGCCTAGCAAGGCACACCGGCGGTGGTGCCCGCGGACGACCGCAGGCACCACCGCCGCGAAGTCAGCGCACCGCAACGCGCCTGACCGTCCGCTTCACCGCCCGCCCCCGGCGCACCACACGGCGCGCCAACGCGTTCCGCGGCAGGAACGCCAGCCGGGCGGGCACACCGCCCGGCAGAGCCAGCGACATCAGGCGGCGCCGTTTGAAGTAGCGACGGGTCCCGGCACCGGCAGCCGTCGACAGATACTGCTCGACCTCCCGCCGCAGCCCCGGATACAGCTGCGCCTGCATGCAGTACCCCACGGCCCGCACCAGGTCCGTCAGCTCTCCGGCGACCCGCTCCTCGCCGGGCATGGACCAGTCCCGCACCGCCTCCGGGACATCCACGTCCGGAAGCGCCGCGTCGACCAGGGTCACGGGCACCCGGTTGCTGTTCTCGTACGGTGCCAGCCGCTCCAGCAGCAGATCCGTGCCGGTACGGGCCACCGGAAGACCGAAGAAGCGAGCCGCCGTCAGCAGCGCCGTCGAGAAGCAGCCGACCACGAGTTGCGGCCGAAGCTGCTGGTACAGCACCTCCGCCAGCACCGGGGACTGCAGGACCCGCAGCCGGACGCCGAGCTTCTCCGCCTCCGTCTCCAGCCCCCGCGCATAGCGGGCCGGTGCCACAGGGTGCGGCTTGAAGACGACGGTCCGGTGCCCGAGCGCGGCCGCTCCCCGCAGCATCCGCAGGTGCAGCTGCTCCTCCTCCTCGTCGGTGAGGATGCCGAGCGCCGCCATGTACTGGCCGAGCAGCAGCGCCGGCCGGCCCGCGTCCGGCGCGGCGGCAGCCTCTCCCGCCGCGTCCGGCACCTCGGCCGCCAACTCCTTCAGTACCGCGCCGAACGCCGCGTCGGGCACCACCTGCGACTCGACGTCGAACTCGGTGAGAAGCAGCGGTCGCAGGCCCGGCAGCAGGTCCAGGTGCAGCAGCCGCCGCACCCGGGAGCCGACGAGCGGGTCCAGCTTGCTGCGCGTCGGCCCGTAGCTCATCAGTCCGTCCGCGTACACGTGGATCGGGGCGTCGGGGAACATCCGGGCCACCGCGAGTGCCGGGTTGACCTGGATCGACTCCAGCACCAGCTCCACGCCGTCGCGCTGCTCCTCGCCCAGCCCCCACAGCAGCCGCAGGTGCCGCTCCCACAGCGGGGCGTCGTCGGCACGCGGCGACCAGCCCCCAGGATGGAACGGCCGGATCGCGTCGTTCCACGACACGACCGCGTCGAAGCGGCTCCGCAGCGGCGCGAAACCGGGCATCCGGTCCAGCGACGGCGTGGTCTCCGGATTGCCTGCGTTGTTGCTGACCAGCAGCAGCCGCCGGTCCGCGGGCGCGAAACATCCCGCGTCCAGTGCCGCGGCCAGCGTGGCAGCCCCGTACAGCGTCGAGGCGAAGAAGATCTGGGTACGCATCAGGCCGCAGCCCTCCCGTTGTTCACAGGCCGCCGCCGCAGCCGCCGCAGCCGCGCCGCGCGCTGCGCATCCATCGATTCCAGCACGGTGTTCAGCACGTCCGTGGGCATGCGCCGCAGCGCCGACGCGCTCCTGCGGCGCAACTCGCGGGCCACGTGCGGCTCGAACCGGTCGCTGCTCAGGTGGTGGGAGACGATCGCGCAGTAGGTGCGTACCGCCTTCGGCAGCAGCCGGTCGGCCTCGGGGTCCTCCGCCGTCTCCTCCAGCACCTCGTCGAAGGCGCGGATGAAGTCCAGCTGCCGCACGTCCCCGATCTGCGTCAGCGAGGAGGCGACACCGCGCCGGTAGAAGACGCCGAGCAGGCCGACGACGGCGAACGACTTCGCCTCGCGGTGCAGCCGCCAGATCCACGGCCGGTCCTCGGCCGTCCGCAGCCCGTCGGTGAACCGCAACAGACCCTCGTCCAGCAGCCGCCGGTGGTAGACCCCCGCCCAGGCGTACGGATAGTCCACCGACGTGGAGCGTTCGGCGGGCAGGATCGCCCGGCGCGGATCCATCACCTCGCCGCGGCGACCGTGCGGCACGCGCACCAGCGAACGCGACCGCGCCGTGCACTGCACGTGGTCGGTGCGCAGGAAGTCGCAGTCCAGCGTCTCGATCGCGTCCACCAACTGCTCGTAGTAGCCGGGAGCCAGCCAGTCGTCGCCGTCGAGGAAGGTCAGGTACCGGCCGCGCGCCGCGTCCAGGCCGGTGTTGCGCGCCGTGGCCAGACCACCGTTTCTCTCGTGCCGGATCCGGACGGCACCCGGAATTTCCCGCTCCGCGCGCCGGAGGATTTCCTCGGTCGCATCGGTGGAGCAGTCGTCGACCAGAAGGAACTCGAAATCATCGCGCGCGTTGTCGCGGAGACTTCTGAGGGTTTCCGGGGCATAGGACTGCACATTGAAGAACGGCACGATGACGGAGAGCTTGACCACTCACCAGACGGTAGACGCCGCCCCAACGGGCGTCTTGACGTGTATCCCACGCCCGGGTGAATTCCGGGCGTCGGAACGGTGAACCGGTGCGCACCCCGCGAGGGTCGACCTTTCAGCGGCTTTCTGTTCACCGGGTGTTGCACCGGTGTTGGACTGCGAATCGGAATCGCTTCCTAACGTCTGTCACGTGCCATCCCGTAATCCTTCTTCCCCGCCCGTGCAGCGGGTCGCGGTACTCGCCGATTCGGACACGCGCTGGAAATGGGGCGCGCTCACCGCGCGCCGCATCGCGCCGCGGGCCCGCATCGACGGACTGCTGCTGCGCGGCCGTGCGACGCCGACCCCCCGCCAGCTCGCCGAGGTCGGTGTCGAGGTCGACGCGCTGCACGAGGTGACCGGTGCGGAGTTCGTGTGCTCCGCCGGGAAGGGGGAATACGACGCGGTGGTGCTCGCCTGTGTGGGTGGAGCCGTTCAGGCGATGCTGCACGGGTTGGCGCGTGCCGCCGAGGGATCCACCGGCGCGCGCCGGCCCGTGACGGTCACGGGCTACGTCGGGATCGTCTACGAGAAGCTCGCCGACGGCCTGCTGCTCCGCCACGGCGCCGACCTCGTGCTCGCCAACTCCCGCCACGACGCGGAACGTTTTCGCGCGACCTACAAGGGCGCCGGCGCCGACCCGTCCGCAGTCGTCGAATGCGCGCTCCCCTTCCTCGCCGGCACACCCGGTGACACCCCGCACGGACCGGCCCCCGCGCCCGCCGAACCCGGCCCCTTCACCGTCACCTTCGCGGTCCAGCCCTCGGTCCCCGACCGCCGCGGAGACCGTGCCTACCTGCTGCGGCGCGCCGCCGAACACGCCCGCGCCCACCCGGAGCGCGAAGTGCTGGTCAAGCTCCGCAGCAAGCCGGGCGAGCACACCACCCACATCGAGGAGCAGCCCTACCAGCGCCTCGCCGCCCGGCTGCCCGGCGGCCTCCCCGACAACTGCCGCCTGGTGTACGGCCACATGGGCGAGGTACTGGAACGCACCGACCTGCTGGTGACCGTCAGCTCCACCGCCGCCCTGGAATCCCTGCACCGGTCCATTCCCACCGCCGTGCTCACCGACCTCGGCGTGCGGGAAGCGCTCGGCAACCACTACTTCCTCGGCTCCGGCTGCCTCGCCTCCTGGGACGAACTGGACGCCGGGCACCTGCCGAAGGCCGACCCGGAGTGGACCGCCCGGCAGGGCGTCCGCGCCGACGGCACCTTCGGGACCGCGTTCGACGACGCGCGCGCACGCCTCGCCGACCTCGTCGCGGCGGAGACGCTCCCGCCGCCCTCGCCCTACTACACACCCACCACCGCCCCCGGCTACCTGCCCGGCATCCTCGCCCGCTACGGCTTCCGGCCCGACGGCAGCCCGCAGCCCGGCGCCGCCCCGGACGCCGAGGACACCTCCGGCGTACGCGCCGCCCTGCGCCGCGCCCTGCGCGAGGCCGCTCGCGGCGCGTACCGGCACGGCGTGCAGCGCGTCGCACCCGTCGTCCGGCGGATGGGGGGCCTGTGAGCACGCCGCCGAGCCGCGCGGCGCACGACGGCCGCACCCCCGCCGAACCGACCGAACCGACCGAACCGGCCGCACAGGCCACGAAGGGAAGCGCCACCATGGCCGAAGCCCAGCCGGCAGCCGAGCCGGCACCGTCCTCCGGCGTCCGACGCGTCCTCGCCGTCGTGCCCGCCCGCGGCGGCTCCAAGGGCGTCCCCGGGAAGAACCTCGCCGAGGTCGGCGGCGTGTCCCTCGTCGCCCGCGCGGTCCGTGCCTGCCGCGGCGCCGCACTCGTCACCGATGTCGCCGTCTCCACCGACGACGCCGAGATCGCCGCCGCCGCCCGCGCCGCCGGCGCCGAGGTCGTCGACCGGCCCGCGGACCTCGCCGGTGACGTCGCCACCAGCGAAGCCGCCGTGCTGCACGCCCTCGACGCCCACGAGGCCCGCCACGCCGCGACCGTCGACGCGGTGCTGCTCGTGCAGTGCACCAGCCCGTTCCTCACTGCCGAGGACGTGCAGGGCGTCGCCGCCGCCGTGACGGAGGGCGGCGCGGACAGCGCGCTCACCGTGGCACCGTTCCACGGATTCGTGTGGCGCGCGGCCGACGCCGCGGTGGCCGACGGCCACGGCGTCAACCACGACAGGAGCGTCCGGCCGCGGCGGCAGGACAGGCCGCAGGAGCACCTGGAGACCGGCGCTGCCTACGCCATGGACGTCGCAGGCTTCCGCAAGGCCGGACACCGCTTCTTCGGCCGCACCGACCTCGTCCCCACCGACCCCGCGCGGGTCCTGGAGATCGACGACCCGCACGACCTGGCCCGCGCCCGCGCCCTCGCGCCGCTGCTCGACCAGGAAGCCGCGGCCCCCGAGCCGGCGCGGACCACCCCACGCCGCGAGGACATCGACGCGGTCGTACTCGACTTCGACGGCACCCAGACCGACGACAGGGTGCTGATCGATTCCGAAGGACGGGAGTTGGTCGCCGTGCACCGCGGCGACGGCCTCGGCATCGCAGCGCTCCGCCGCGACGCGCTGCGGGTGCTGGTCCTGTCCACGGAGAAGAACCCGGTCGTCGCCGCACGGGCCCGGAAGCTCCAGGTCCCCGTGCTGCACGGCATCGACCGGAAGCACCTCGCCCTCCAGCAGTGGTGCGAGGAACAGGGTGTCGCGCCGGAGCGCGTGCTCTACGTCGGAAACGACGTCAACGACCTGGGCTGCTTCGGCCTCGTCGGCTGGCCCGTCGCCGTAGCGAACGCCCACGACGTCGTACGCGGTGCCGCCCGGGCGGTCACCACCGCGCCGGGAGGCGCGGGCGCGATCCGCGAGATCGCCTCGTGGGTCCTCGGCCCCTCCCTGTAACAGATCCCCTCTCACAGAAAGACCCCTCACATGACTTCGCAGAACCGCCTCCGGACTCTCGGCGACAAGACCGTCGGCCCCGGCCGGCCCGTCTACGTCACCGGTGAGATCGGGATCAACCACAACGGCGACCTGGAGAACGCGTTCGCCCTCATCGACGCGGCGGCCGACGCCGGCTGCGACGCCGTGAAGTTCCAGAAGCGCACGCCGGAGATCTGCACCCCTCGCGACCAGTGGGACATCGAGCGCGACACCCCCTGGGGCCGCATGACCTACATCGACTACCGCCACCGCGTGGAGTTCGACGAGGACGGCTACCGCGCCATCGACGAGTACTGCAGGAAGAAGGGCGTGCACTGGTTCGCCTCGCCGTGGGACACCGAGGCCGTCGACTTCCTCGAGAAGTTCGACGTCCCCGCCCACAAGGTGGCCTCCGCGTCGCTGACCGACGACGACCTGCTGCGCGCGCTGCGCGCCACCGGCCGCACGGTCATCCTCTCCACCGGCATGTCCACCCCGAAGCAGATCCGCCACGCGGTGGAGGTGCTCGGCAGCGAGAACATCGTGCTGTGCCACGCCACGTCGACGTACCCGGCGAAGGCCGAGGAGCTCAACCTGCGGATGATCCACACCCTGCAGGCCGAGTACCCCAACGTCCCGATCGGCTACAGCGGCCACGAGACGGGGCTGCAGACCTCGCTCGCCGCCGTCGCCCTCGGTGCCGCCTTCGTCGAGCGGCACATCACCCTCGACCGTGCCATGTGGGGCTCCGACCAGGCCGCTTCGGTCGAGCCGGGCGGTCTGCAGCGCCTCGTCCGCGACATCCGCACCATCGAGGACTCCCTCGGTGACGGCGTGAAGAAGGTGTACGACAGCGAGCTCGCTCCCATGAAGAAGCTCCGCCGCGTCAAGGGCGTCGTCGCCGAGACCGAGGAGCAGACCGACCGCGAGCCCGCCGCGGTCTGATCGGCCGACGGCGTTGAGACGGCACGCACCCGCCCCCGAACCCGACCCGGCCCCCGCGGCCGGGCCGGCCGGGGGTGGCCCCGCGCCCACGCTGGCGTTCGTCGAGAGTCCCGTCCAAATGCTCAACGTCCTCGAATGGGCCCACTCCGAAACAGCCGGGGCAGCCGCGGCAACGGGGACGGCCGGCCCGGACGACGTCGCGTGGCTGACCCTCGTGGTGCTCCCGCCGCACGATCCGATGACGCGCGGCCAACTCCGTCGCATGGCCGAACTCGCCCGCGACGAGGGCCACACCGTCGAATGGACCGAGGCCCGCGGCGGCGCCGCACCCCTGCGGACGGTCGGACGGCTGTCCGTGCCGCTGCGCCGCATACCCCGGGTCGTGGTCGGCGACCCGTTCTCCCGCTACGTGCAGCTGCTCCTGGCGCTCACCTCCGCCCGTTCGGTGGTGGTGGTCGACGACGGCACCGCCACGATGGAGTTCGTCGCGCAACTCGCCCGCGGCGACCGGCTCACCCGCTGGCACCGCACCGGCAGCGGCGGCGCGGCGGCGAAGCTGTTCGCGCCCGTCTCGGGCCGGGCCCGGCGGAGCCTCACCCCGTCCGCCGGCCGCCGGGTGGACATCTTCAGCTCCATGCCGGTGGAGGAGGCGTCGACCGCGCTCGGTCTGCGGGCCCTGACCAACGACTTCGCCTGGACCCGCGCCCGCTTCGGCCCGCCCCGGTTCACCTCCGGCACCGACCTGATCGGCACCTCCCTGGTGGAGACCGGCGTCGTCGACCTCGACCGCTACCTGGCCGCCGTCGCGGAACTCGCCGCCGCGCACCGCGCCACCCGCTACTTCGCGCACCGGCGTGAGAGCCCCGACAAGCTCCACCGGCTCACGAGCGCCACCGGCCTGGAGATCGTCCGCCCCGACCTGCCCCTGGAGCTGGTCGCGCGCCGCGGACCCATCGGCCGGAGGATCCTCAGCTTCCCCTCGACCGTCGTGCACACCCTGCCGCTCGCACTGCGCGGCACCGGCGTCGAGGTCGCCGTCTGCGACATCGACCCCGCATGGCTGACGGAGGGCGCCTCGCCGCGTGCCCAGGGCTTCCTCTCCGGCATCACCGCCACCGCCCGGACCGTCACCCGCCTGCCCGGCACCCCCTGACGGCCGCGGAACCGCCGCGGAGGCAGAGCGGGGAAACCTCGAGCCCCGTGAGCTGATCGAGGTGGACGAGGGCGAGTGAAGACCGTGTTCACGGAACAAGGCTGGGAAGACTGCGTGCACTGGGTCGAGACCGATCGGCGCATGGTGAAGCGGGTCAACCGGCTCATCGAGGACAGCAGGCGCGACCCCTTCGCGGGCATCGGAAAGCCCGAACCTCTCAAGGGAGATCTGAGCGGGTACTGGTCGCGGAGGATCGATGAGGAGCATCGGCTGGTGTACCGGGCCAAGGGGGACGAGTTGATCATCGTCCAGGCGCGGTATCACTACTGACGTCAGGAGAGAACCGGGCAAACGCGCATGCATACCCCACCGAGCGTGTGCCCAACCCCCGCGCAGCGTAGTTCCGCGTCCCCGATCGGGATGAAATTCTTTGGATCGATTGTCGGTCGGGCCCCCGGTGGGCCTACGCTCCGGACATGAACCAACTCCTGTCCCCGGGGCCGGAGGCGGCAGCCTCCGGTATGTCCGCACTGCCCGGCACGCTCTCGGAGAGTCTGCGCAAGGAGCTCGTGGCCTTCCGCCGCGATCTCCACATGCACCCCGAGCTCGGGCACCAGGAGTTCCGCACCACCGCTGCGATCAAGGCGCGCCTGGAGGAAGCCGGGCTCGAGCCCCGCGTGCTGTCCGTCGGGACGGGCCTGGTGTGCGACATCGGGGGAGAGGTCGGCGGCGACGCACTGGCCATCCGCGCCGACATCGACGCGCTCCCCATCCCCGACACCAAGAACGTCCCCTACCGCTCGACGATCGCCGACCGTGCCCACGCCTGCGGCCACGACATGCACACCACCGTGGTGCTGGGCGCCGGCCTGGTGCTCGCGGAGCTGGCCCGGCGCGACCTGCTGCCCCGCCCGGTGCGGCTCCTCTTCCAGCCCGCGGAGGAGGTGCTGCCCGGCGGCGCCACCGACGCCATGGACTGCGGTGTGCTGGAGGGTGTCGGCCGGATCATCGCCGTGCACTGCGATCCCCGTGTGGACGCGGGGAGGATCGGTCTGCGCACCGGCCCCATCACCTCCGCGTGCGACCGGCTGGAGGTCTCGCTGTCGGGGCCGGGCGGCCACACGGCCAGGCCCCACCTCACGACCGACCTGGTGACCGCGGCGGCCAAGCTCGTCACCGAGGTTCCCGCGCTGCTGGCCCGCCGCGCCGACACCCGCTCCGGACTGGCGCTCACCTGGGGGCGGATCGAGTCCGGCCACGCCTGCAACGTCATTCCGCAGGAGGCCCGGCTCTCCGCCACGGTCCGCTGCCTGGACCTGCCCGCCTGGCGCGGCGCCCCCGATCTCGTGCACGCCGCCATCGACGAGATCGCGACGCTGCACCGCGCGAAGTCCACCGTCGACTACGTGCGCGGCGTGCCGCCCGTGGTCAACGAGCCGGTCAGTACGCAGCTGCTGCGGGACGCGATGGTCGCCCGCGGCGGGGAACAGGCAGTGGAGACCACCGAGCAGAGCCTCGGCGGCGAGGACTTCTCCTGGTACCTGGAGGAGGTCCCGGGAGCCATGGCCCGTCTCGGCGTGCGGCGGCCGGGGGACCACGTCGCGCGCGACCTGCACCAGGGGAACTTCGACGCCGACGAGAGCGCCGTCACCGTGGGTGTGGAGATGTTCACCGCAGCGGCCTTGCTGAGCGCCGGAAAGCACTTCTAGCTCTCCGACCTGCGATGCTGCGCCGCGCGCGCCCCGTGGGAGCCGGGCGCGGCGCTTGCGGAGAGCGGCCTCGGCGGCCCCGCCAGACACCGATCCGATAACGGCGGTCGACCCCCTCTTTACCCCACATCTACGCGCGTTAATCTGAGCCGGAACATCCAGCGCCGGGAAGAGGCGCTTCCGTTTGACGAAGGGAACGTCCTCTTGCGTCGGGTATCCAAGCTTGCAGCCGCGGTCAGCGCCACCGCGGTCCTCGCTCTGACGGCCACCGCCTGCGGCGAGAGCTCCACCGAAGCCAATCAGGGCAAGGACATGGGCGTCGGACTCGCCTTCGACGTCGGTGGTCGCGACGACCACTCCTTCAACGAGTCCGCCGCGCGCGGCGCCGACAAGGCCAAGAAGGAACTCGGCGTCGATGTCGAGATGCTCACGGCGAGCAACAACGAGACCGAGGCGGACCGCGAGCAGCGGCTCACCAACCTGGCCCAGAAGGGCTACAACCCGGTCATCGGTGTGGGCTTCAGCTACGGCAAGTCCATCGAGAAGGTCGCCAAGGAGTTCCCGGACACCACCTTCGGCCTGGTCGACTCCGTCGTCGAGGCGAAGAACGTCGACAGCATGGTCTTCTCCGAGCACGAGGGTTCCTACCTCGCCGGTGTCGCCGCCGCCCTGAAGAGCAAGACCGGCAAGGTCGGCTTCATCGGCGGCGTGAACAACGCGCTCATCCAGAAGTTCCAGGCCGGCTTCGAGCAGGGTGTCGAGGCGACCGACAAGAAGGTCAAGGTCACCTCCGAGTACCTGTACCCGAACAACGACAAGGGCTTCAACGACCCCGCCGCCGCCAAGGAGAAGGCGAAGGGGATGCTGGACCGCGACATCGACATCATCTACAGCGCCGCCGGCCAGTCCGGCGCGGGCTCCATCGAGGCCATCCACGACCACGGTGACGCCTGGGCGATCGGTGTCGACTCCGACCAGTACGAGCAGCCGGGTCTGGCCGAGTACAAGGACGTCATCATGACCTCGGTCGTGAAGAACGTCGACGTCGCGGTCTTCGACCTCATCAAGAGCGTCGAGGACGGCAAGCCCCTCACCGGCGTCAACGCCTACACGCTGAAGAAGGACGGCGTCTCGCTCGCCACGTCCGGCGGCTTCATCGACGACGTCATGCCCGAGGTCGAGAAGGCCCAGGAGCAGATCGTCAGCGGTGAGGTCGAGGTCAGCGACACCCCCGAGAAGTAACGGGCCCGCCGACGCGGGGGGCCCGGTACGGAGCGCGCTGCACCGTTCTCCGTACCGGGCCCCGTTCTCGGTCCGGACGCTACGCGCGTAGCGCGCCGGTCACGCGATAGCGTCACCTCTGCCCATTGCTTCACTCCTTCGTCAGGTCCCCCCGAGGAGAGTGCGTCATCAAAGCGTCCAGCAGCAGCCCGCCGGCAGACAGCGCACCTGCCGTAGAGCTCCACGGCATCACCAAACGGTTCCCGGGTGTCGTGGCCAACCACGACATCGACATCACCGTCCACCGCGGCACCGTGCACGCTCTCGTCGGGGAGAACGGCGCCGGCAAGTCCACACTGATGAAGATCCTCTACGGCATGCAGGCGCCGGACGAGGGCACCGTCACCATCGACGGCAACAAGGTGGCCTTCCGTACCCCCGCCGATGCCATCGCGCGCGGTATCGGCATGGTGCACCAGCACTTCATGCTGGCGGACAACCTCACCGTCCAGGAGAACGTCGTCCTCGGCGCCGAGAAACTCCACGGCATCGCGGGACGGGCCCGCCGCAGGATCATGGAGCTCTCCGACGCGTACGGCCTCGGGATCCGCCCGGACGTACTCATGGAGGAGCTCGGCGTCGCCGACCGGCAGCGGGTGGAGATCCTCAAGGTCCTCTACCGCGGAGCCCGGACCCTGATCCTCGACGAGCCGACGGCCGTCCTCGTGCCGCAGGAGGTCGACGCGCTCTTCGACAACCTGCGTGAACTCAAGGCCGAGGGCCTCACCGTCATCTTCATCTCCCACAAGCTGGGCGAGGTGCTGTCCGTCGCCGACGACATCACCGTCATCCGGCGCGGCACCACGGTCGCCTCCGTGCACCCGGACGAGACCACGCCCAAGCAGCTCGCCGAGCTGATGGTCGGCAGCGAACTGCCCTCCCCGGAGACCCGGGAGTCCACCGTCACCACGACGAAGATGCTGGACGTCGACACGCTCCACCTGTCGGCCACCGACTCGGACGGCAGCGTCCGCGCGGTGCTGGACGGCATCTCCTTCACCATCCACAAGGGCGAGGTGCTCGGTGTCGCCGGGGTCGAGGGCAACGGCCAGGCCGAACTGGTCGAGGCCATCATGGGCCTGCGCGACCCGGACGGCGGCACGGTCACCCTCGACGGCGCCGACATATCGCACCGCCCCACCCGGGTGCGTCGCGAGGGCGGGATCGGCTACATCCCCGAGGACCGCCACCGCCACGGCCTGCTGCTGAACTCCCCGCTGTGGGAGAACCGCATGCTCGGCCACGTCACCGAGCCGCCCAACACCCGCGGCGGCGCCCTCGGCGTCCTCGACATCAAGGCCGCCCGCACCGACACCGAGCGCATCGTCCGCGAGTACGACGTCCGCACCCCCGGCATCGAGGTGACGGCGGCCAGCCTCTCCGGCGGCAACCAGCAGAAGCTGATCGTCGGCCGCGAGATGAGTCACGATCCCAAGCTGCTCATCGCGGCACACCCCACCCGTGGTGTGGACGTGGGCGCGCAGGCGCAGATCTGGGACCAGATCCGGGAGGCCCGTCGCGAAGGGCTGGCGGTGCTGCTGATCTCCGCCGACCTCGACGAACTGATCGGGCTCTCCGACACCCTGCGGGTGATGTACCGCGGCCGTCTTGTGGCGGACGCGGACCCCGCGACGATCACCCCTGAGGAGTTGGGCTCCGCCATGACCGGCGCCGCCAGCGGCCACCTCGAGCACACGGAGGACCGGAGCGCCGAGGGGGGCGAGCACCGATGAAGTCCCTCAAGATCGACAAGAACCGGCTGCTGCTCGGCCTCGCCGCCCCGGTGCTGGCGCTCGTCGCGGCCCTCGTCATCACCTCGCTGATCATCCTCGCGACCGGCCAGGACCCGTTCGGCGCGTACGCGCTGATGCTGGACTACGGCTCCAAGAGCGACAGCCAGGTCTGGATCATCAACAAGTCGATCCCGTACTACCTGTCCGCACTGGCCGTCGCCATCGGCTTCCGGATGAACCTGTTCAACATCGGTGTGGACGGCCAGTACCGCATCGCCGCGTTCTTCGCGGCGGTCGTGGGCGGCGCGCTGACGCTGCCCGGCGTGGTGCAGATTCCGCTGATCATGCTGATCGCCGTCGTGGTGGGCGCCTTCTGGTCCGGCATCGCCGGCTTCCTCAAGGTGACCCGTGGCGTCAGCGAGGTCATCACCACGATCATGCTGAACTTCATCGCCGCATCGCTGATCGGCTACTTCCTCCAGGAAGGCCGGCTGGCGGAGAAGGACGGCAACATCTTCCACACGCCGGACATCCCGGCGTCCAGCCACTTCTTCTTCCTGCCGACGGCGCCGGACGAGATCAACGGCTTCATCCTGATCGCCGCCCTCGTCGGCTTCGGCTACTGGTTCATGCTCAACCGCACCCGGTTCGGCTTCGACCTCCGCGCCGTCGGCGGCTCGGAGACCGCGGCCGAGGCCAGCGGCGTCAGCGTGAAGCGGATGGTCGTCACTTCGATGGTGCTCTCCGGCGCCGCCGCCGGCCTGGTCGGCATGCCGATCCTGCTCGGCGACGCCTACAACTACGGCAACGACTTCCCGACCGGCATCGGCTTCACCGGCATCGCACTCGCCCTGCTCGGCCGCAACAACGCGGTCGGCATGGCGTTCGCCGCTCTGCTGTGGGGTTTCCTCGACCGCACCGGGGCCTACATCCAGCTCGAGGACTACGCGCAGGAGACCGTCGAGGTCATGAAGGGCGTCATCGTCCTCTGCGTCGTCATCGCCTACGAGCTCGTCCGGCGCTACGGCCTCCGGCGGCAGCAGCGCACGGTCGGCGAACAGCTCGCCAAGCAGGCAGCGAAGAACAACAAGGCGGAGGTGTCCGCGTGAGCACGAACCTCTCCGCCAAGGTCTCCCAGGCACTGACCGAAGGCGGCAGCAAGCGCCCCGAGAGCCGCAGGCTCTCCTGGCCCCGGATCCTGCTGATCGTCGCCGCCGGACTGTTCCTGCTCTCGGGACTGCGCCTGGTCACCGGGGTCGACAGCATCACCAGCTACGGCGTGTACTCCACCGCCCTGAGCTGGGCCGTGCCGATCGGTCTCGCCGGTCTCGGCGGCCTCTGGTCCGAACGCGCCGGCATCATCAACATCGGCCTCGAAGGCATGATGGTGATGGGCACGTTCGCCGCCGGATGGATCGGCTGGCAGTACGGCCCCTGGGCCGCCGTCGTCGCCGGCATGCTCGGCGGGGCACTGGGCGGCCTCATCCACGCCCTCGCGACCGTCACCTTCGGGGTGGACCACATCGTCTCCGGCGTCGCGGTCAACATCCTGGCCCTGGGACTCACCCAGTTCCTCGCGAAGATCTGGTTCGCCGCCCCCGGCAGCGAGGCCGCCGCCCTCGGCGGCAACGACCGCCAGTCACCCAAGATCGCGGACATCTCCACCTTCACGGTGCCCGGCCTGGCCGACTGGCTCCGGTCGCTGGAGAGTCAGGACATCTTCTTCGTCTCGGACGCGGCCGGCATCGCCCGCGCCGGAGTGGACGACGTCTCCTGGGTGACCGTCCTCGCGGCCGGACTGTTCGTCCTGACCTTCTACGTGCTGTGGAGGTCGTCCTTCGGCCTCCGCCTGCGCTCCTGCGGCGAGAACCCGGTCGCCGCCGAGTCCCTGGGCGTGAACGTCTACCTCTACAAGTACGCGGCGGTCACGGTCTCCGGGGCGCTCGCCGGTCTCGGCGGCTCCTTCCTCGCGCTCTACGTGCACTACTACCAGGAGGGCCAGACGGGTGGTCGCGGCTACATCGGCCTCGCCACGATGATCTTCGGCAACTGGCGTCCGGGCGGTGTCGCCATGGGCGCGGGTATCTTCGGCTTCATGGACGGCACCCAGCTCCGCGGCGGCGGACCCACCATCCACGCCCTGCTGCTGGTCTTCGCGGTGCTCCTCGTCGGCTACGCCCTGTGGAAGCTCTCCAAGGGCGCCCGCACCTCCGCGGCGGTGGCCGGCGTCTTCGGCGTGCTCGTCGCCCTCTGGTACGCCGTGACGGAGACCGTGCCGCGGGAACTGGTCGAGGCCAGCCCCTACATCACCACATTGCTGGTGCTGTGCCTGGCCACGCAGCGGCTGCGGGTACCGAAGACGATCGGCAAGTCGTACCGGAAGGGCCAGGGCACGTGACGGCCGACCCCTCCGCCGTCGCCGGCGTCGACTGGGAGACCCTGCGGACGCGGGCCCGGGACACCATGTCCCGGGCCTACGCCCCCTACTCGGGTTTCCCGGTCGGCGCGGCGGCGCTGGTCGACGACGGACGGACCGTCGTCGGCTGCAACGTGGAGAACGCGGCGTACGGCGTGGCCCTGTGCGCCGAGTGCGGTCTGGTGTCCGAACTGGTCGCCACCGGCGGCGGCAGGCTGACCGCGTTCACCTGCTGCGACCGGAACGGCACGCAGCTCATGCCCTGCGGCCGCTGCCGCCAGCTCCTCTGGGAGCACGGCGGCCCGGAACTGCTGCTCGACACGCCCCGCGGCACACGGACGCTCGCGGAGCTGCTGCCGGACGCCTTCGGGCCGCACGACCTGCAAGAACGCTGACGGGCCCGCCCGAACCACCCCCGCGATCCTGCGAAGGAACACATGGACGCCATCTCCGTCATCCGGACCAAGCGCGACGGAAACCCGCTGAGCGACACCCAGATCGACTGGGTCATCGACGCCTACACCCGCGGCGACGTCGCCGACGAGCAGATGTCGGCGCTGGCCATGGCGATTCTGCTCAACGGGATGAACCGTGAGGAGATCGCCCGCTGGACGGCGGCGATGATCGCCTCCGGCGAGCGGATGGACTTCTCCTCCCTCTCCCGGCCCACCGCCGACAAGCACTCCACGGGCGGGGTCGGCGACAAGATCACCCTGCCGCTCGCCCCGCTGGTGGCCGCCTGCGGCGCCGCCGTGCCGCAGCTGTCCGGCCGGGGCCTCGGACACACCGGCGGCACGCTGGACAAACTGGAGTCCATCCCCGGATGGCGGGCCTCGCTCAGCAACGACGAGATGCTCGGCATCCTCGACTCCGCGGGCGCCGTGGTGTGCGCCGCGGGCGACGGCCTCGCCCCCGCCGACAAGAAGCTCTACGCCCTCCGCGACGTCACCGGAACGGTCGAGGCGATCCCGCTGATCGCCAGCTCCATCATGAGCAAGAAGATCGCGGAGGGCACCGGCTCCCTGGTCCTGGACGTCAAGGTCGGCTCCGGCGCGTTCATGAAGAACCTCCAGGACGCCCGCGAGCTCGCCACGACCATGGTGGGCCTCGGCACGGACCACGGCGTGCGTACCGCGGCGCTGCTCACCGACATGTCCACGCCGCTGGGACGCACCGTCGGCAACGCGCTGGAGGTGCGCGAATCGGTGGAGGTGCTCGCCGGTGGCGGGCCCGCCGACGTGGTCGAGCTGACCGTGGCCCTGGCGCGCGAGATGCTCACCGCGGCCGGGCTGCCCGATGCCGACCCGGCGAAGGCACTGGCCGACGGCTCCGCGATGGACGTGTGGCGGCGCATGATCGCCGCGCAGGGCGGCGATCCGGATGCCCGGCTGCCCGTCGCCCGCGAACAGCAGGTCGTGACCGCTCCCGCGAGCGGTGTGCTCACCTCGCTGGACGCCTACGCGGTCGGCGTCGCCTCCTGGAGCCTCGGCGCGGGCCGCGCGCGCAAGGAGGACCCGGTGCAGGCCGGCGCCGGTATCGAGCTGCACGCCAAGCCCGGGGACCCGGTCGTGGCCGGGGCGCCCCTGATGACGCTGCACACCGACGAGCCGGAGCGGTTCGCCGCCGCGCACGAGGCGCTGGCGGGCGGTTTCGGGATCGGCGACACGGCCGTCGACGTATCGGCGTCGGTGGTGCTGGAGCGCATCGCCTGACCCGGGGACGTCGCGTTCGGGTGAACGGGGTCGGTGGACCGCCACCGGCCCCGTTCGGCGCATGGAGAGGCGAAGCTCGTCGTGGAGATCACCTCGCAGAGCAATGCCGACCACGACCGTGTCGGCACGTACCGCGGTTGTGCACACGCGGGGGTCGAGCCCTACCTCCTTCTCGGCCCGTGGCACTCCGGCAGCCCCACCGCAACGCTCTACGGTGCGCCGGAGGCCGGTGTGCCCCGGGGATGAGCCCCGGCGCTCTGCCGCGGGGCCCGTCCGGGCGGGTCAGGCCGCGACCGGCGCGGCGCGACGGGCCAGCACCGCGCGCCGGGTGGCGTAGAGGGTGGTTCCGGCCGCCCCCAGCAGGGCGCACAGTGTGAAGGCGACCGTCGCCGGCCAGCCGCCCGCGTGGTATGCCAGCGCGCCGACCGTGCCGCCGGCCGAACTGCCCAGGTAGTACGCCATCTGATACAGCGCCGACGCCTGGGCGCGTCCTTCGGTGGCCGTGTGGCTCACGGCGCCGGACGCCACCGCGTGCCCGGCGAAGAAGCCCGCAGTGATCAGCACCAGCCCGGCCACGACGGCGAGAAGGTTGTCCGCCAGGGAGAGCAGCAGGCCGGCCATCGTGGTGGTGATCGCGACGTACAGGGTGCTGCGGCGGCCGAGGCGTGCGTGCAGGTGCCCGGAGGTGGCGGAGGAGACGGTGCCGACCAGGTAGATCACGAAGATCGAGCCGACCAGGCCCTGCGAGAGGCCGAACTCCTCGCCCACCAGCCGGTAGCCGATCACCGTGTAGACCGCGCCGAACACGGTCATGAACAGCAGCCCGATCACGTAGAGCCGGGCCAGCAGCGGGTTCGAGAGGTGGGTGCGCACCGTCCGTACGAGTGCCCGCGGGCTCACCGGCGAGGGCGTGAAGTGCCGCGCCCTCGGCGCCAGCACGGCGTAGGCGACCGTGGCGAGCAGGCTGGTGGCTCCCAGCACGGCCAGGGCTTCGCGCCAGCCCCAGAGCTGGGTGATCCAGCCGGTGAGGATGCGGCCGGACATGCCTCCGATGCTGTTGCCGGCGATGAACACTCCGACGGCGCCCACCAGCGCGCGGGCACGCACCTCCTCGGAGAGGAAGGCCATTGCCGAGGCCGGCACGCCCGCGAGGGCGACGCCCTGTGCGACGCGGAGCGCGATCAGTGTGCCGAGCGACGGCGCCAGCGGCATGAGCAGAGCGAGGGCGACGGCCGCCGTGAGGGAGAGGGTCATTGTCCGGCGCCGGCCGAAGCGCTCCGAGAGCGCGCTCAGCGGCAGGACCGCGAGGGCGAGTCCGGCGGTCGCGCCGGAGACCGTCCAGCTGGTCGCGCCGGCGCCGGCGCCGAGGTCGTCGGAGAGGGCCGGGAGCAGCGCCTGGGTGGAGTAGAGGAGGCCGAAGGCGACGAGTCCCGCGGCGAAGAGGGCGAGGCTCAGCCGGCGGTAACCGGCGTCGCCCGGCCGGTATTTGTCGGCGTCGGGATCGGCGGCATGCGGGGACGAGGCGCCCACACCCGCGGTGGACGCCCTGGTATCAGCAGAAGGCATGCCTCGAACGTACGGCGGCCCGGTTCATGCGTCCAATGCACAGAGGTGCCAGTATTCATCCAGCAATGCATCAACACAGGTGAGGTCGGGTCGTGTCATCGTCTCGCAACGGAGAAGACAGAAGGGTGACATCCGTGACATCCGGTCCCGCGGACGGTTGGGGGCTCGCGCTGACGCCGCGGCTCGCCCAGTTCGCCGCGGTCGCCCGTCACGAGCACGTCACCCGTGCCGCGCAGGAGCTCGGCGTGCCGCAGTCCACCCTGAGCCGGGGGCTGGCGCGTCTGGAGGAGGACCTCGGCGTCGCCCTGTTCGCGCGGCGCGGCCGTACCGTGGTGCTCACGCCCGCGGGCCGCACGTTCCTCGCCTCCGCCGAGCGTGCGCTCGCCGCCGTCGAGCAGGCGGCGGAGTCGGTACGGTCCGACGCCGATCCGGCCACGGGGAAGGTGGCGTTCGGGTTCCTGCACACCCTGGGGTGGGAGACGGTGCCGAGCCTGATCAGGGCCTTCCGCGCCGAGCATCCGCGCGTCCGCTTCGCCCTGGTGCAGAACTACGGGGCGGCCATGCTGGAACGGCTCGCGGAGGGCGGGCTCGACCTCTGCCTGATCTCGCCCATCCCGGATGCCGCCGAGCTCGCCCCGCGCGGGCTGGTGGCGCGGCGGCTGGACGAGCAGCGGCTCCGGCTGGTCGTGCCGGACGACCACCGTCTGGCGGTGCGCAAGCGCGTCCGGCTGGTGGAGGTGGCCCAGGAGTCGTTCGTGACCCTCGAGCCCGGGTACGGCATGCGGCGCATCCTCGAAGCGCTCTGCGAGCAGGCGGGGTTCCAGCCGCGCATCGCCTTCGAGGGGGAGGAGGCCGAGACCATCCGGGGCCTGGTGGCGGCCGGGCTGGGGGTGGCGCTGCTGCCGCCCTCGGTGAGTCCGCGGCCCGGGGTGCACGAACTCGCCGTCGCGGCACCGCGGGCGGTGCGCGAGATCGGTCTCGCGTGGCCCGACCGGCCGCTGACTCCGCCGGTGGAGGCTTTCAAGCGGTTCCTGCTCGGGCGCCGCGGCACTCTGCTGGCGTGAGTTTCAGCGCCGCAACGAGCGGCCGAACCCGGTGGCCAGCGGCATCCGCAGGCCGAGCGGCGGCGGGGCGGCCATCGCGTCGGTGAGGGGGCGGCTGAAGTCGTCCTCGCAGAGTGTGCCGAGGACGAAGTCCTCGGCGAGAGCAGCCACTTCGTGGCGGTGGTGGTAGAGGGCGTGCCCGTCGGTGTGCACTTCGAAGCGGGAGACGTCGGCGTTCACCTTCTTGGCGCGTTCCGCCAGCCGGAAGGACAGTTCGGGGTCGCTGTGCGCGTCGTCGGTGCCGTGCACCAGCAGCACGCTGCGGCCGACGAGTTGGCGTACCGGTTCCTCCTCGGCTTCCGGCAGCCAGGGCGCGAGGGCGAGTACCGAGGTGACGGCGGGGCAGCCCGCGGCGCGCAGGGCGGCCCGCCCGCCCACGTCGCTGCCCGCCAGGCACACCGGTACGTCGCCGTAGCGGCGGACGATCTCCGCGACCGCCCACTCCGCGTCCGCCGCGGGGTGCGCGGCCGAGCCGTTCCACCCCCGATAGCGGTAGCGGACGACGTGGGCGACGAGTGCGGCGTCGCGGCCGGTGCGGGCGAACCTCCGGGCCAGTGGGAGCATCGCTGCGGCCGCTACCGGCGAGGGGCGGCGCGTGCTGTGGGCGGTCCCGCCGGGCAGCAGCAGGACGACCCCGCCGACCGAGCGGCTCTCGCCCATCGGCCGGCCCAACTTCGCTTCTCTGCGCGGCACTCGGCTGGGCGACGCGTGCTGAGTCATGGCCCCACCCTTGCAGAACGGGCCGCGGCGGGCCGCCAAGTGGAGCACCTCTGCACCGGTCGTTCGCACTTCACGGGCGGGCATAGCGGTCTACGCGCGTAGGGGCTAGAGTACGAAAATGACGAGCGAGACACCCCTCACCATTCCGACAGCGGAGCAGATCCGCAGGGCGCCCAAGGTTCTGCTGCACGACCACCTCGACGGCGGGCTGCGCGCGGCGACCGTCATCGAGCTCGCCCGTGAGACCGGTTACGAGGGGCTGCCGGAGTCCGAGGACGCCGAGCGGCTCGACGCCTGGTTCCGGGAGGCCGCCGACTCCGGCTCCCTGGAGCGGTACCTGGAGACCTTCTCCCACACCTGTGCCGTGATGCAGACCCGTGAGGCGCTCACCCGGGTCGCCGCCGAGTGCGCCGAGGACCTCGCCGCGGACGGCGTCGTCTACGCGGAGGTGCGCTACGCGCCGGAGCAGCACCTGGAGGGCGGCCTGACCCTGGAGGAGGTCGTGGAGGCCGTCAACGAGGGCTTCCGCGAGGGCGAGCGGCGCGCCCGCGAGGCCGGGCGGCGCATCCGGATCGGTGCGCTGCTGACCGCGATGCGGCACGCGGCCCGCGCGTTGGAGATCGCGGAGCTGGCCAACCGCTACCGCGACCTCGGTGTCGTCGGCTTCGACATCGCAGGAGCCGAGGCGGGCCACCCGCCGACCCGTCACCTCGACGCCTTCGAGTTCCTCAAGCGGGAGAACAACCACTTCACCATCCACGCCGGTGAGGCCTTCGGCCTGCCCTCCATCTGGCAGGCCCTGCAGTGGTGCGGTGCGGACCGGCTCGGCCACGGCGTCCGCATCATCGACGACATCCAGGTCGACGACCACGGCACCGTGAAGCTGGGACGCCTGGCGTCGTACGTGCGCGACAAGCGCGTCCCGTTGGAGCTGTGCCCCTCCTCGAACCTGCAGACCGGTGCCGCCGCCTCCTACGCGGAGCACCCCATCGGACTGCTGCGGAAGCTCCACTTCCGGGCCACGGTGAACACCGACAACCGCCTGATGAGCGGCACCACCATGAGCCGGGAGTTCGCGCACCTGGTGGACACGTTCCGCTACACCCTCGACGACATGCAGTGGTTCACCGTCAACGCGATGAAGTCCGCGTTCATCCCTTTCGATGAACGTCTCGCCATGATCAACGAGGTGATCAAGCCGGGTTACGCCGAGCTGAAGTCGGAGTGGTTGTTCCACGACGCCGCGAGGTGAACCGCTCCGACCAGGGGTTCCGCCCGTGCGACCGGGTACTTCCGGTGGACTTTCCCCGCCGTTCCTCCCGGGGCCGACACGCCCCGGGGGAGCGGCGGCTCCCTGTTTGCGGGTGATCCACGGGCGTGGCTACGTTCGCCGCACCGCTCGAAGTCCCCCAGCTACAGGACGTGGCCACTCATGAAGCACGGAACCCTCAAGACTCTCGGCGTCACCGCGCTCGGCGCCGCCTTCGCCGCTTCCGGCGCCGGAGCCGCCTCGGCGGCCGATGCCGGGACGACGGTGGAGACGGCCTCCAAGCAGTTGCTGGCGGCCCCGCCGGTGCAGGAGGCGACCGGTGGCGGCGACTCGGTCGGCAGGATGCCGACCAGCCAGGACGAGGCCGTCGCGCCCAGCATGGCGGAGGACGTCGCCGCGGCCGAGGGCGACGACGGCGCTGCCCCGCAGAAGCTGCTCGGCGGCCTGCCGATCGCCGGACAGCTCGCGGGGAACGGCCTGCCGACGGACACCGTCACCGACGCGGTCGGCGGCGGTCTGCCCACCCAGGGCCTTCCGCTGGGAGGCGGCCTCCCGCTGGGCTGAGCCCGGCACCCGCTGCGCCGGCGCCGGGCGCGCGCCCGTCACCAGGACGGCTCGCGCTCGGCGTTCGGCAGCAGGATCCACAGCGCCAGGTAGATCAGGAACTGCGGCCCCGGCAGCAGACAGGAGACGACGAAGATCACCCGCATCGTCGTCGGCGAGATGCCGAAGCGGCGGGCGAGCCCGGAACACACCCCGGCGATCATGCGGTTGTCGCGGGGGCGGGTGAGTGCGGTCATGAGGCGGCTCCCATCTGCGAAGGTTCCCGGTGACGGCGTTCGCTGCCGCGAGCCGTCGCTTTCACCGTAGGAGCGCATCGGCCGGAGCGCCTCACGCTACGGGGCGACCCCGACCCGGGAGCTTCTCGGGGTTCGACCCCGCATTCCCTCCTCCCGCAGATCGAGCCGGGGGTCCTTCCGGTGTCGGTCCCCGCCCAGCAGGCGCGACCGCAGCGGGAGGTAGAGCACCAGGTGTGCGAGGGCGATGCCCGCGGCGTTCAGCATCACCGCGTCCAGGGTGACGACCGCGCCGGGGGCCACACTCCGCAGCCCCGCACACCCCAGCGAGAACAGTACGCCGGCCGACACGGTGCGCAGCGCGGTGGAGACGGGCGGACGGTGCAGCCGTCCGGTGGCCAGCGGGAACAGCACCCCTACGGGAGCCAGCAGCAGCAGACCGCCCCCGATGCTCTGCATCGCCTCCAGGGGCCCTGCGGCCAGATCGGCCTGGATCGTCGCGAAGGGCCGCAGGTTCGAGGGGGATACCCACGGCACCGACCGCGGCCGCAGCGTCAGCCAGCCGACCGTGAGCAGATGCACCCAGAGCAGGACGAGCGCCGCCGCCCGGATCCGGGCGGCCCGTCGCGTCCCACCGGGGTCTTGAGCGTGCACGACCTCAGGGACGCCGCCCGCCCACCGCCGGTTCCGCGCCGTGCGCGTGGCGCGGGTCTCCTCCGGGCACCTGCCGTGCCGTCATCCCCGGCCGACCCGTTCCCCGGCCGTCGGTGCCGCGTTTCCGTGATTGCGCAACGCCGAGGTGCACGGCACCCGCCGCGGCGGCCCGCTCCCGGCCGGCCCTCCGACGATCACCTCGTCGCCCACCGCGGCCTCCGACTCCGCCAGCGTGCACACGATCTGGGCCAGGGCGAACACCGGCAGCTCCGCGGGCGGGGTGCTCAGCCGCAGGGTGCCGGGCGGATCCGCGGAGGTTCCCCCGGTGATCCGGAGCGTGCGGGGGACGTTCGTGTGGAAGCCCGCCGCCCGCTCCGTGGCATCCGGCCGTGCCGTCAGAGCCTCCACGAGCGCCGCCGCGACGGCCGTCCGACCCCCGGGCAGCGGCACGGAGCGCTGCACCGGGCTGACGCGGGAGCCGCACACCAGGTAGACGCGCACTACGGTGTCCTGCGGGTCCGGTGCCGGTTGCGCCCCGCCCGGCAGCACGCAGGCGATGCGTGAGGGGGCGGCGCCCGCGTCCACGGGCACCGAGGTCGGCTGGATGCCGCAGCCGCACAGCGCCAGCGCCCCGGCGGACAGCAGTGCGGCGGCGCGCCGCCGTGGGCCGCGCCGGTGGTGACGTCGCGTCATCGGGTGCCCTCCTCGCCGTTCGGGTCCCGCGGCCGCCCGCCGTCCCCGCGGCGGTGCCGCTCGCCGCCGTCCCGGGATTCGGCGAGCGCGCTGGCGTCGCGGGGCAGTCGCAGCGTGAAGACCGCGCCCTCGCCCGGCTCCTCGCTGTTGCGGGCCTCGATGCGGCCGCCGTGGATGTGCGCGTTCTCCAGCGCGATGGACAGGCCCAGGCCGCTGCCCTCCGAACGCGGCCGGGAAGCACTGGCCTTGAAGAAGCGGTCGAAGACGTGCGGGAGCACGTCCGGCGGTATGCCCGGACCGTGGTCCGCCACCTCGATCACCAGCTCGTCGCCCGCCGTGCGTGTCGTCGCGGGGACGACGCGCACCGATACGCGGACCGGGGACCCCCCGTGTTTGAGGGCGTTCCCGATCAGGTTCGCCAGGACGACGTCGAGCCGCCGCGGATCCAGCCGGGCCATGATGCCCCGGTCGGCGTCCAGCTCGACCGCGTCGAGCCACGCCCGCGCGTCGATGCAGGCGGTCACCTGGTCCGCCACGTCCACGTCGTCCAGGACCAGGCGGGCCGTTCCTGCGTCGAAGCGGGTGACCTCCATGAGGTTCTCGACCAGGTCTCCCAGCCGCCGGGTCTCGCTCACCACCAGCTGCACCGCCGGGGCGATCATCGGGTCGAGATTCTCCTGCTCCTCCTCCAGCACCTCGGTCACGGCGGAGATGGCGGTCAGCGGGGTCCGCAGCTCGTGGGACATGTCGGCGACGAAACGACGCGAGGACGCCTCCCTGGCGCTGAGTTCGGCGACCTTCTTCTCCAGGGACGCCGCCGTGGCGTTGAACGTCCGCGACAGTTGGGCCAGTTCGTCCGTGCCCGTCACCCTGAGCCGGGTGTCGAGCTTTCCCTCGCCCAGCCGCCGGGCCGCGTCGCCCAGCCGCCCCACCGGGCGCAGCACGGTGGTGGCGGCAGCCTGCGCCAGCAGCATCGCGCCGATCAGGGCCAGCGCCGTCGCGATCCCCAACGACCACCCCAGCGAGCTCAGATCGTCGCGCTCCGGTGCCAGGGACTTCAGCATGTACCCGCGGGGCGAGGGTTGTTCACCGATCAGTTTCGCGCCCCCCACCAGGAACGGCTCCTCGTGGCGGACGACGCGCTGCCAGTACAGGTGGTACGGGTAGGCGTTGCCGGAGTCGACCTCGCGCCGCCGCAGCACCGCGCGCCGCAACGCGCCGGGCACGTCCGCTGCGGCGAAGCGCTTCGGTGCCGAGGCCGCCCGGCACAGTCCACCCTCGCGTCCCCGGCCGAGCAGCACCACCTCGTAGTCCTGGGTGCTGCCCGCCATCCGGCCGGCCGCGTCGCGCAACTGCGCGCAGTCGTACTCCCGCGGCAGCTGCCCGACGTTGTCCTCCATCGCCTTCCGGAAGTCCTTCAGCGAGGCGTCCTGCGCCCGGGTGAGGACCGCGTCCCGGTTCAGCCAGTAGGCGATGCCGGAGGCCGACACGGCCGCGGCGAGCGCGACCAGGGCGAAGACGACCACCAGGCGCAGGCGCAGCGTCGGCAGCAGGCCCGCGAGGCGGCCGCGGAACCGGGCGAATGCGGCGCTGCCCCTCACAGTTCGGCGTCCTTCACTGCGGCGCGTCCAGCCGGTACCCGACACCCCGCACCGTGCGGATCAGGGTCGGAGCGGACGGTACGTCCTCGACCTTGGCGCGGAGCCGCTGCACGCACGCGTCGACCAGCCGGGAGTCCCCCAGGTAATCGTGCTCCCACACCAGGCGCAGCAGCTGCTGCCGCGACAGGGCCTGTCCGGGACGGCGGCTGAGTTCCAGCAGCAGCCGCAGTTCCGTCGGCGTGAGCTGGAGGTCCTGGCCCTCCTTGGTCACCGTCATCGCCGAACGGTCGATGACCAGCGAGCCGAAGGTCGCCGAATCGTTGGTCTCCCGCTCCCCGCGCCGCATCACCGCCCGGATGCGGGCGTCCAGCACCCGCCCCTGCACCGGTTTCACCACGTAGTCGTCCGCGCCCGACTCCAGACCCACCACCACGTCGATGTCGTCGCTCCGCGCGGTCAGCAGGATGATCGGCAGTTGGTCGGTGCGGCGGATGCGGCGGCACACCTCGAAACCGTCGATACCCGGCAGCATCACGTCCAGCACGATCAGGTCAGGGCGCTGCTCGCGCAGCATCCGCAGACCGTCCTCGCCGGACGCGGCGGTGACCACACGATGCCCCTGGCGGGTCAGGCTCATCTCCAGGGCTGTACGGACCGCGTCGTCGTCCTCGATCAGCAACAGGAAAGGCACACGCGCCATTCTGTCCCATGCGCACCGCGGACTTCGACCACATGTCGGGCATCCCGTGCCCCCGTCGGCGCGCGGACGGGACGCCACGACGTCTGTGACACGCCTGTGACAGACGGGGGACTCCCCGATGAAACTGGCCCGGCAGTGTATTCCCCAGTGAGGCAGGCGAACGGCCCGCACCGGAGAGGGAGGCGCGCGATGAGCACTCTGCACAGCACGAGGAACCGCAACTCGGTGGTCACCACGCGACTGCACACCCCGGCGGTTCCCGCGAACCGTGTCGCGGAGAAGCAGACCGCCGTGAACGGTCGCGGCTGCCACCCCGGTGCGCCCCGTACCGCGGGCCGTGCGGCGGCGGACGGCTGCTTCCGTCCGGGGCACGCTCCGGTCGTCGAGGAACGCGTGGGCCGCGCACCGCAGGTGGAGAGCCGGGAGCCCGCGTCCCTGCCGCGCGGTGGGGAGAAGCGCCGCGACAGTGCGGAGGCGGAGTTCACGGCGTACGTCCGCGAGCGCCGCGCCTCGCTCTACGCCACCGCCTACCACCTCACGGGAGACCGCTACGAGGCGGAGGACCTGCTGCAGAGCGCGCTGTTCTCCACCTACCGCGCCTGGGACCGCATCACCGACAAGTCCGCGGTCGGCGGCTACCTGCGGCGCACCATGACCAATCTGCACATCAGCGCCTGGCGCCGCCGCAAGCTGAACGAGTACCCGACGGAGGAGCTTCCGGAGTCCCCGTCGGCCGACCACGACGCGATGCGCGGCACCGAACTGCGCACCGTGCTCTGGCAGGCACTGGCCCGCCTGCCGGAGACCCAGCGCACGATGCTGGTGCTGCGCTACTACGAGGGCCGCACCGATCTGGAGATCGCCGACCTCATGGACATCAGCGTCGGCACGGTGAAGAGCGGCATCTGGCGCTCGCTGCGCCGGCTGCGGGACGACGAGGTGCTGAGCTTCGGCCGCGACCGGGACGAGAGCTTCGGCGAACTGGTCGCCTGAACCACCGGGCCCGAGGGGGGCCGGGAAGAACGGGGGAACAGGGGGAACAGGGGGAACAGGGGGGACGGGGGAAACACGGGGGATACGGGGGAACGCGGGTGCGGCCGGCCGGGGGGTTCGGCCGCGCCCGTCCACGTGCCTCCGCGGCGCCGCCTCACCGGTCCGTCGGTCCTGTCGGCCCCGACTCCGTCGCTCTCAACGTCGGATGCCGCGCCGCGCGGTGGACTGCGTCCGGTCGCCCGCGCGCAGTCCCGCGATCCGCCCCAGCGCCTCGTCCCGGGCGCAGGCGTACGCCCCCAGACCGCGGTGGCGTGCGACGATCCCCTCCTCGGCGCGCATCAGGGTCCAGCCCCGGCGCACCAGGAACGGCACCGACTTCCTGCCTTCGCGCATGTCGCGCAGCAGCCGCCGGCGGAAGGTCGTGAACGGCCGACCGCGCAGGCATATCGCGTCCGCCAGCAGGTCGGCGTGTGCGCAGCGCCGGGCGATGTCGGCGGCGAAGATGCCCTCCGCGACGAACAACGACGCCCCGTCCAGGCCGAAATCCGAGGCGCCGATGCGGGAACTGGTGGCGATGTCGTAGCGGGGCACCGTGGTGCGCCCGTTCTCGCACAGTGCGCGGACGGCCTCCAGCGCGGCGTCGGCGTCCCACGAGCCGGGCGCGTCCCAGTCGGTTGCGCCGTCGGGCAGTCGCGGAAGGGACGGGTCGTCACCCTCCTTGTAGAAGTCGTCGAGGCGCAGCACCGGCAGTCCGGTCCGCGCCGCCAGCCGGGTCTTCCCGGCGCCGGACGGGCCGGTCAGCAGGATCACCCGCGCTGCGGCGGGTCCGTCGGACGAGTGGCTGCGGGAGGGGGCGCTGGTGGTCACGGGAGCCCATTCTCACTCATGCGGGCCATGCGGGTGCCGCCGCGTCCGGTGCTGATGCACACACCTGTGCAACGGTGCCACGTCAGGGTGAATCGCCGACGGTTCCGCGGGTCGGGCGCCCTGCGCATACTACGCTCGGTGGTTGTTTCGTGACCCGTGATCAGGTAGGTGTATCCGTGACTTCCCGTCCCCGCCACGCACGCAGGAAGGAGCCCCGCCGCGCCCAGGCGATCCTGCGCGTCGGGCTGACCGTGACCGCCGTCGGCGCCGCCGTGGCCGGAACGGCCGGTGCGGCGAACGCCGCGGAGCCGAGCAAGGTGGAGACGCCCCTGGGCGACTTCGACACCTCGCTGGTGCACCAGCCCGCCGAGACCCTGGACTTCGCTCTGGACCACGGCGCCGGCGGCGCGCTGGGCCCGGTCTCCGACCTGCAGCTCGACCCGCTGGCCGGCACCGGATCCGACCCGTTGGCCAACGGGGTCGGGACGCAGGTGGCCGACTTCGAACCGGTCGGCACCCAGGCCGTGACCGGGCCGCTCGCCTCCGGTGCGTCGCTGAGCGAGCTTCCGGTCGTCGGCGAGGCGACCGGTCTGCTGCCGGGCACCCGAGCCTGAGCGGCGCCGTCCGCGGCGGGGGCGCGGACAGCGGTGGGGCCGGAGGCTGTGCCTCCGGCCCCACCGCGTCTCGTGCGCCGGTCAGACGCCCATCGGGTGCCAGACCGTCTTGGTCTCCAGGAACGCCGTCATGCGCTCGATGCCCGGGTCGGCCGCCCAGTCCTTCACGGCCGCCGGGCGCAGTACCCGCTTGAGGGTCTCCGCCGCGGCGACCTCCAGTTCGCGGGCCGCGTCGGTGTCCGCACCGGCCAGGTCCATCGCGTTGACGTCGCTGTGCGAGGCGAGCGGGGTGCCCAGCTCCGACACGGAACCGGTCAGCACGTTGACGACTCCGCCCGGCACGTCCGAGGTGGCGAGCACCTCCGCGAGCGACAGCGCGGGCAGCGGGGCCCGCTCCGAGGCCACCACGACGACGGTGTTGCCGGAGACGATCGCCGGCGCCACCACCGACACCAGGCCCAGCAGCGAGGAGCCCTGCGGCGCCAGCACCGCCACCACACCGGTGGGTTCCGGGGACGACAGGTTGAAGTACGGGCCCGCGACGGGGTTCGCGCCGCCCGCGACCTGCGTGATCTTGTCGGCCCAGCCCGCGTACCAGACCCAGCGGTCGATCGCGGCGTCGACCTGCGCGGCTGCCTTCGACTTGGACAGTCCTTCGGCCGCGGCGACCTCCGCGACGAACTGGTCGCGGCGTCCCTCGAGCATCTCGGCGACCCGGTAGAGGACCTGGCCGCGGTTGTACGCCGTCGCCCCGGACCAGGCACCGAACGCCTTCCGCGCCGCGGAGACCGCGTCCCGGGCGTCCTTGCGGGACGCCTGCGGGGCGTTGGCCAGCCAGTTGCCCTTGGAGTCGGTCACCTCGTACACCCGTCCGCTCTCGGAACGCGGGAACTTGCCCCCGACGAAGAGCTTGTACGTCTTGAGAACACCCAGTCGTGCGTCAGACATCGAGGTAGGCCTCCAGACCGTGGCGGCCGCCCTCGCGGCCGAAGCCCGACTCCTTGTAGCCGCCGAACGGCGAGGTCGGGTCGAACTTGTTGAAGGTGTTGGACCAGACGACGCCCGCGCGGAGCTTCGAGGCCATCTTCAGGATGCGGGAGCCCTTCTCCGTCCACACGCCCGCGGACAGCCCGTACGGCGTGTTGTTCGCCTTGGCGACGGCCTCGTCCGGCGTGCGGAAGGTCAGGACGGACAGCACCGGGCCGAAGATCTCCTCCCGCGCGATGCGATGCGCCTGCGACACGTTGGTGAACAGCGTCGGCGCGAACCAGTAGCCGGACGACGGCAGCTCGCATGCCGGGGACCAGCGCTCGGCCCCCTCGGCCTCCCCGGAGTCGGCGAGTTCGGTGATGCGGGCCAGCTGCTCGGCCGAGTTGATGGCGCCGATGTCGGTGTTCTTGTCCAGCGGGTCGCCGATGCGCAGGGTGGTCAGTCGCCGCTTGAGGGAGTCCAGCAGCTCGTCGGCCACCGACTCCTGCACCAGCAGCCGGGAACCGGCGCAGCAGACCTGGCCCTGGTTGAAGAAGATGCCGTTGACGATGCCCTCGACCGTCTGGTCGATCGGCGCGTCGTCGAAGACGATGTTGGCGCCCTTGCCGCCCAGCTCCAGGGTCAGCTTCTTCCGCGTGCCGGCGACCGTGCGGGCGATCTGCTTGCCGACGGCGGTCGAGCCGGTGAACGCGACCTTGTTCACGTCCTCGTGGGCCACGAGTTCGGCGCCCACCGGACCGTCACCGGTGATGATGTTGACGACGCCCTTGGGCAGGCCGGCCTGCCGGCAGATGTCGGCGAAGAACAGCGCGGACAGCGGGGTGGTCTCCGCGGGCTTGAGCACCACGGTGTTGCCGGTGGCCAGCGCGGGGGCGATCTTCCAGGCCAGCATCAGCAGCGGGAAGTTCCAGGGGATGACCTGCCCCGCCACGCCCAGTGGCTTGGGGTCCGGCCCGTAGCCGGCGTGCTCGAGCTTGTCCGCCCAGCCGGCGTAGTAGAAGAAGTGCGCGGCGATCAGCGGCAGGTCGGCGTCCCGGGTCTCCCGGATCGGCTTGCCGTTGTCGAGGGTCTCCAGGACGGCCAGCTCGCGCGAGCGCTCCTGGATCAGCCGGGCGATGCGGAACAGGTATTTGGCACGCTCCGAGCCGGGGAGCGCCGACCACTTCTCGAAGGCCCGCCGGGCGGCCTTCACTGCGGCCTGCACGTCCTCGGAGCCGGCCAGCGCGACCTCGGAGAGGACCTCCTCGGTGGCGGGGGAGACGGTCTTGAAGACCTTGCCGTCCGCGGCCTCGCGGAACTCGCCGTCGATGAACAGCCCGTAGTTCGGAGCGATGTCGACGACCGAGGCGGACTGGGGTGCGGGTGCGTACTCGAATGCAGACATCTCGATCAGTCCACCGTCACGTAGTCGGGGCCGGAGTAGTGGCCGGTGCTGAGCTTCTGGCGCTGCATCAGCAGGTCGTTGAGGAGACTGGAGGCGCCGAACCGGAACCACTCCGGGGTGAGCCAGTCCTCGCCGGCCGTCTCGTTCACCGTCACCAGGTACTTGAGGGCGTCCTTGGTGGTCCGGATGCCGCCGGCCGGTTTCACGCCGATCTGCACGCCGGTCGCGGCGCGGAAGTCGCGCACTGCCTCCAGCATGAGCAGGGTGTTCGGCAGGGTTGCGTTGACGGCGACCTTGCCGGTGGAGGTCTTGATGAAGTCCGCGCCGGCGAGCATCGCCAGCCAGGAGGCCCGGCGGATGTTGTCGTACGTCGACAGCTCGCCGTTCTCGAAGATCACCTTCAGGTGCGCCGCTCCGCCGTCCGTGCGGCGGCAGGCTTCCTTGACGGCCCGGATCTCCTCGAACACCTTCATGTAGCGGCCGGAGAGGAAGGCGCCGCGGTCGATCACCATGTCGATCTCGTCGGCGCCCGCGGCGACGGCGTCGCGGGTGTCCGCGAGCTTCACGTCGAGTGCGGCGCGGCCGGCCGGGAAGGCGGTGGCCACCGAGGCGACGTTGATGCCGGAGCCGGCGAGTGCCTCTCCGGCCGTGGCCACCATGTCCGGGTAGACGCAGATGGCGGCGACCCGGGGCGTCGTCCGGTCCGTCGGGTCCGGGTTGCGGCCCTTGGCGCACAGCGACCGCACCTTGCCGGGCGTGTCGGCGCCCTCCAGCGTGGTCAGATCGATCATGGAGATGGCCAGGTCGATGGCATGGGCCTTCGACGAGGTCTTGATCGAGCGTGTGCCGAGGGTCGCGGCACGGGCTTCGAGACCCACGGCGTCGACACCGGGCAGGCCGTGCAGGTAGCGGCGCAGTGCGGACTCCGACGCGGTCACGTCGGCGAACGCGCCGCCTCCCGGAAGGCCGTCCGCCGGTGGGGCGCTCGGGGCGTGAGCGGTGGGGTTCGGCGCAGAAGACATGGTCACCAGGGGAGCATATCTACACGCGTAGCGCCGTGCGAGTCCCGGGGTGGGGATCGATGCCGGACCGCAATCTCGGTCCCGGCCGTGATCAGGCACAATCGGCCCCATGACTTCGCAGACACCCCAGGCCCCGCCGGTGAGCGACCGGTGCTACAGGTCGCCCGCCGCCATGGCCGCGGGCGTGGCTCTGCTCGCGATCGCCGTCTGGCTCGGCGCCGACGCGCTGCTGCGCGGCACGGGGCATCAGATGCTGGTGGCGGCGACCGGCCTGCTGCTCGGCGCCCCGCTGGTGTACGCCTACACCCTGCGCCCGGCGGTGTTCGCCGGCAGGGAGCGGCTGCGGATCCGCAACCCGTTCCGCACCGTCACCGCCTCCTGGACGTCCGTGGACAGCATCCGCTCCGGCTACACCAGCGAGGCAGTCGTCGACGGGAAGACCTACCAGCTGTGGTCGATCCCCGTCTCGCTGCGCGCCCGGAAGGCCGCCATCCGGCACAATGCCCGGGTCCAGGCGGGCGGGAAGCCCGGGCGCGGCATGTTCGGCGTGGGGCTCTCGCAGTCCGTGACGGGAGAGGAGCACGAGAAGCAGGCGACCTCTGACACCGTCATCCACGAACTGCGGGAGATGGCCGAGAAGCACGGCGCCGACGGCACGGCCCCCGCCCCCGGGGCACCGGTCGCGGTGCGCTGGGCCTACGAGGTCATCGCCCCTGCCGCGGCCGGCGCCGCGGGGCTCCTCGCCCTCCTCCTGACCTGACCGGAGGGGGCGCGGACGGACCGCGCCCGCACCGCGCCCCCGACCCCGGCGCGCCGACTTCAGCGTCGCGGACCCGGGCGCCCCCGGGACTCGCGGGCGTGCGGCTTCTCCGGCCGACGACCTCGTTCGTCGGGGACTGCTGTGACCAGGAGGAGGCGCTGGTACCCGCCGCGTTCCGCGTCGAACGGTGGGGCGCAGGTGACCAGCACCAGCACCGGTGGACCCGAACCGCGGAAGATGCGGTGGGGGAAGGCGTTCCGGGAGACCGATCGGCGCGCCGTGATGCGGTAGTGGACGGCGCTGCCGTCGGCCGTGCGGACGAGGATCCGATCCCCCGCAAGCACGGAGGCGAGCGCGGCCAGCGTTCCCAGGCTCCCGGAGCGGGAGTCCACGTGCCCGACGAGGACCGCGGAACCGGACGCCGAGCCCGGGCGGGCGCCCGCCCGGTACCAGCCGACATCGTCGGCGTCGCTCGGGACGTCAAGCTGGCCCGATGCCGTGGTCCCGACCGGCACGACGGCAGCACGCACGTCCTGCCGGGGCAGTGACATTCGTACCGGTACGTCCGGTCGCCCTCCGACGCTCCCGGACCGACCGCCCCCTCGCTCGTGGCGCCCCGGAGAGACCGTCGAGCCGAAGTCGGAGGGCACGTTCTCGCGTGTGCTCGCCATGACCAGTGCGATGAGCGCAACGAGCAGGGCGGCCATCAGCGCCGTCCACCACACGACGGGGTGTCCGGACGTGGAAGAGCGGCTGTCGGGGCCGGTGCCGGAAGGGCCCGGCCCCGACAGCCTCGGCTCGCTGGACGGACTCACCGCCTGCGGTGCGCCAACCGGACGCCGGACAGGAGCACCACGAACGCCATGCCGCCCGCAAGGGCGTACAGAGCCGTGTCGTCATTGGGGGCGGCCGCTCCGGAACCACCTGCCGACGGTGCTCCCGGTGTACCGCCGCCGGCAGTGAGCGTTTGGACCTTGAGCGCCAGATTCTTCTCCTCGGCGCTTCCCCAGGCGTAGACGACCGTCGAGGCGCCGTCGGCGAGGTCGAGTTTCGCCGGACCGATCGCCACTGTGTCCGTGCCGGCGAGCGTCACGTCGGCGTTCACCGTTCCCGCCGGTACCTCTGCGGAGGCCTCGCCGGGGTTCTTCAGGTCCTTGAAGACGGCTTGGCCGTCGGCACGCACGTCCACGGCCGGAGCGGCTGCGACGTGGCGGACGGTCAGCCTCGACTTGCCTCCGGGAACGGAGGAGACGTCGTTGGCGTAGGCGTTCAGGGCAGGTTTTCCGTCTTCGGTGAGGTGCGCCACCACTGTGGCGTTGTCACCTCCGGCCACCTCGACCCGCTTCTCCACCACGGGATCGCCGGACGACGGCGAGGTGCCGGCGGGGAAGACCTCGATGTCGTAGGTTCCGGAGGGAAGCTGCAGCGGGTCGGTCAGCGTTCCGGGCCGGAAGTCGGACAGCAGTTCCTCGCCGTCGGCATAGACGTCCACCGGGGTGCCGGGGATGCCGTGGAAGACGGTGACCGTCGCGGTGTCCTCCTCGGCGGCGGCTGTTCCGGCGGAAGCGAGGGCGAGTCCCATCGCTCCGGACAGGGTGAGCGTGCACGCGAGACGCAGCGGGTGACTGGCCATGACACATCCTTTCCTCGGGGGCGCAGACGGTCGTGCCCGTACTGGTCGTGCAGGTGGGCAGCAGGGTCTGCGAGGAGAGAAGGGGGTGATGGGGGTGTGGAATGCTCTGCGGCCCGGGATCCCGGGCCGCGGCGGGCTGCAGCCGCTCTCGCACGATGCGGGCCGACCGGTTGGCGCACAACTGCGGTGGTCGAGGCCGCCACCCCGTGTCCGACGCCGCGGAACCGCTGCGAGCGGGCGGCAAGCGGCGGGAGGCGGTCTCGGCGCACTTCCCCCGGTCGGGTGACGCGCGACGGTTCGCGGCGGCGCCGTGCCGCGTTCACCCGCGTGTGCCCTCCGGCGCCGAGCGCGTGCTCCCGGAGGCGCCGGCCGGCCTGTCACGACCGGCCCGTCTCTTTCCCGAACGGCGTCCACCGGGACGGTCGCCGCTCTTCGTCACCGAGTTGCCGCCGACCGGCCTCCGGCAGGCCCACTGCGGCCGCGCCGGAGGCCGATCGGCCTGAACCCGTTCCGGTGCCCGGCGCGCCGGATCAGATGCCCGCCGCGGCGCTCATGTCCGCCGCCAGCCCGTCCAGCACCCGGCGGGCCTCGGCCCGTGCCCGCGGCAGTGCCGCCGCGTCGGGCACCGGAACGACCGCCTCCAGGTAGCACTTCAGTTTCGGCTCCGTGCCGCTGGGCCGGACCACGACACGTGCCGACCCGTTGCCGAGGCGGTACCGCAGGCCGTCCGTGGGCGGCAGTGCACCTGCCCCCTCGCGCAGGTCGTCGGTGGCGGTCACCGCCAGCCCGGCGAGCTGCTGCGGGGGGTCCGCGCGCAGCCGCTCCATCGCCCGTTCGATCAGGGACAGGTCCTCGACGCGGACGGAGAGCTGGTCGGTGGCGTGCAGCCCGTGCGCGACGGCGAGGTCGTCCAGCAGGTCGTCGAGCGTCCGGTCCTGCGTCTTCAGCTCGGCGGCCAGTTCGGCGATCAGCAGCGCGGCGGTGATGCCGTCCTTGTCCCGTACGCCGTCGGGGTCGACGCAGTAGCCCAGTGCCTCCTCGTAGGCGAAGCGCAGGTCCGGTGTGCGGGACAGCCACTTGAAGCCGGTGAGGGTCTCCTCGTACGGCAGGTGGGCCGCCTCGGCGATGCGGCCGAGCAGCGAGGACGAGACGATCGTCGTCGCGAAGGTGCCCTTGGCCCGCTTGTGCACCAGGTGGGTGGCCAGCAGCGCGCCGACCTCGTCGCCGCGGAGCATGCGCCAGCCGTCGCCGTTGTGCGCCGAGTCGTCCGGCACGGCGACGGCGCAGCGGTCGGCGTCGGGGTCGTTCGCGATCACCAGGTCGGGCCGCACCGCGCGGGCCGCTCCGAAGGCGAGGTCCATCGCCCCGGGCTCCTCCGGGTTGGGGAAGTCGACCGTGGGGAAGTCCGGGTTGGGCTCCGCCTGTTCCGCGACGGACACGGGGGCGGGGAAGCCCGCACGGACGAACGCCTCACGCACGGTGTCCGACCCGACGCCGTGCAGGGCGGTGTGCACCACCCGCAGCTCGCGGGCCCCGCTCTCGTCGAGGACGGACACGGCGCGTTCCAGGTAGGCGTCGACGATCTCCCGGCCCAGCACCTGCGGGCCGGTCTCCGGACGCGGTACGTCGTCGAGGGCGCCGACCGCGTCGATCCGGGCGGCGATCTCCGCGTCGGCCGGCGGGACGATCTGCGAGCCGCCCCCGGTCGCCGAGCCGGAGGGGTCCGCGCCCAGGTACACCTTGTAGCCGTTGTCGCGGGGCGGGTTGTGGCTGGCCGTCACCATGACGCCGGCGGCCGCGCCGAGGTGCCGCACGGCGAAGGCGAGTACGGGGGTGGGCAGTGGGCCCGGCAGGAGCGCGGCACGCAGGCCCGCCCCGGTCACGACTGCGGCGGTGTCCCGCGCGAACTGCTCGCTGTTGTGGCGTGCGTCGTAGCCCACGACGACGAGCCCCGGCCCGTCGTCCCCGTCGTCGGCATCCCCGGAACCGCCGAGGCCCTGGTCGTGGAGGTACGCGGCCAGGCCGGCGGCCGCGCGGACGACGACGGCGCGGTTCATCCGCATCGGGCCCGCGCCGAGCTCGCCCCGCAGGCCTGCGGTGCCGAAACGCAGCGTTCCGGAGAAGCGGTCCCGGAGCGCGTCGGTGTCCTCGGCGGCCAGCAGTGCGGCCAGTTCCTCCCGTGTCCGGGGGTCCGGGTCCTCGGCGAGCCACGCTTCCGCTTGGGCGATGAGGTTCTGCACGGACGGTTCCTGTCTCTCGCGGGCGCGCCGCCGGGCGGCGCGGGTGTTCACTCGGGCTCGGTGCGGGCCGTGCCGGGTGCGGCTCCGGCCGCGGTGGTCCGCCGGGAGGGTCGTGCGGTCATGATGCACGGCCCCGTGCCGCGGGGAAACGCACCGGTGCGGCGCGGCACCGGCGCGGGGAGCGGGGCGGCTGCCGCCGTCCGCGCCGGTGCGGGGGCGTCAGAGGCGCTGCAGGACCTGGGCGAGCAGCGAGCCCATCCGGCTGGCGGACGCGCGGCCCGCCTGCAGGACCTCTTCGTGGTTCAGCGGTTCGCCGGTGATGCCTGCGGCGAGGTTGGTGACCAGCGAGATGCCCAGCACCTCGGCCCCGGCCTCGCGGGCGGCGATGGCCTCGAGCACGGTCGACATGCCCACGAGGTCGCCTCCCAGCACGCGGACCATGTTGATCTCGGCGGGAGTCTCGTAGTGCGGGCCGGGGAACTGGACGTAGACGCCCTCGCCGAGCGTCTCGTCGATCTCCCGGCACAGGGTGCGCAGCCGCTGCGAGTAGAGGTCGGTGAGGTCGACGAAGTGCGCGCCGACGATGGGGGAGGCGGCCGTCATGTTGAGGTGGTCGCTGATCAGGACCGGCTGGCCGACGCGCATGTCGTCGCGGAGGCCGCCGCACCCGTTGGTGAGGACGACGGTCCCGCAGCCCGCCGCGACGGCGGTGCGGACGCCGTGGACGACCTGGGCGACGCCGCGGCCCTCGTAGTAGTGGGTGCGGCCCAGGAAGACCAGGGCGCGCTTGTCCCCGACCCGGTAGGAGCGGATGGTGCCCGCGTGGCCTTCCACTGCGGGGGGCGGGAAGCCCGGGAGCTCGGTGACGGGGAACTCGTGCTCGGGTTCGCCCAGGGCGTCGGCGGCGGGGACCCAGCCGGAGCCCATGACGAGCGCGACGTCGTGGTTGTCGACGCCGGTGATCTCGCGCAACCGCTTCGCGGCGGCGGCGGCTCTGTCGTGCGGGGACACGGCTTCGGTAGGCGCAGATGCATTCACCCGACGAGGGTAGCCTGAATGGGCCTACGCGCGTAGACGTGCCCCGGGGGCGAGTGGCCACCGCCACATCGCGGCGGCTCCGGCCGGCGGTCCCCGGCCGCCGTCGCGGTCCGCCCCGGCGCAGGGCCGGCGGGCCCGCTCAGCAGGGGCGTTTGCGGAGTTCCATGACGTAGTCGTGGGGGGCGCCGGCGGATTCCGCGGCGTCCGCGATCTCGCCGAGGTAGCGCGGTGAGGGCAGGCCGCCTTCGTAGCCGTTCAGCACGTAGCACCAGGCGGCCGCGTCGCCGTCCAGGGTGTGCACCCGCACCCGCATGCGGCGGTAGATGTCCAGGCCCACGCCCTCCCAGCGGTCCATCGCCTCCTCGTCCATGGGGGCGATGTCGTAGAGCGCGACGAACACCTGCGAGCGGGGGGCCTCCACCACGGTGGCGAGGGCTCCCTCCCAGCCCATGTGCTCGCCGCCGAAGGTCAGGCGCCACCCGTCGAGCCATCCCGTGCCGCGCAGCGGGGAGTGCGGTGCGCGGCGGGACATCAGCCGCGCGTCGAGGTTGCCGGCGAAGGCGGCGTAGAGCGACATGGCACGAGGGTACGGGAGGCACTCCCGCGCGGCACCGGACTGTCACGTGCCACAGCGTGCCGCAGCGCGCCCCCGTGGCAAGGGGCGCCGGAGCGCGGGGCCGGTGCGGCAGGCGGGCCCCCACCCGCCGCGGCACGCGGGCGTGCGGGACACTGGAGGGCGTGACTCGGATCGTGATCATCGGTGGCGGACCTGGCGGCTACGAGGCGGCGCTGGTGGCCGCGCAGCTCGGAGCGGAGGTGACCGTCGTCGACCGCGACGGTCTGGGCGGCGCGTCGGTGCTGACCGACTGCGTGCCGTCCAAGACCCTCATCGCGACCGCGGAGGTCATGACGAACTTCGACTCCTCGCACGAGGAGCTCGGCATCCGCATCGCGGACGACACCCCGCCCATCGAGCAGGCGGCCCGGGTGGTCGGCGTGGACGCGGGCAAGGTGAACCGGCGGGTCAAGCGGCTCGCGCTCGCGCAGTCGCACGACATCACCGCTGCCGTCACCCGCGCCGGTGGCCGGGTGCTGCGCGGCCGCGGGCGCCTGGAACCGCAGCGGGAGCCGGACGGCTCCCGCACGGTGACCGTCGTCTCGGAGGGCGGCGAGGAGACGCTGAGCGCGGACGCCGTGCTCGTCGCGACCGGCGGCCACCCGCGGGAGATCCCGGACGCGCGTCCGGACGGCGAGCGCATCCTCAACTGGACCCAGCTGTACGACCTCGAGGAGCTCCCCGAGGAACTGGTCGTCGTCGGATCCGGTGTCACCGGCGCCGAGTTCGCCGGCGCCTACCAGGCGCTGGGCTCGCAGGTCACCCTGGTGTCCTCCCGCGACCGCGTGCTGCCCGGCGAGGACCCGGACGCCGCGGCGGTGCTGGAGGACGTCTTCCGCCGCCGCGGCATGAACGTGATGAGCCGTTCCCGCGCCGCGTCCGCCAAGCGGGCGGGCGACGGTGTCGAGGTGGTACTGAACGACGGTCGCGTCGTCACCGGCTCGCACTGCCTGGTCGCGGTGGGCGCGGTCCCCAACACCCGGGACATCGGCCTGGAGGAGGCGGGAGTCCGGCTGACCGACTCCGGGCACATCTGGACGGACAAGGTCTCCCGGACCTCGGCCCCCGGCGTGTACGCCGCGGGCGACTGCACGGGCGTCTTCGCCCTGGCGTCCGTCGCCGCCATGCAGGGCCGCATCGCCATGTACCACTTCCTCGGCGAGACCGTGGTGCCGCTCAACCTGCGGGCGGTCTCGGCGAACATCTTCACCGACCCGGAGATCGCCGCCGTCGGCTACTCGCAGGCGGACATCGACGAGGGCCGGATCAGCGCGAACGTGGTCAAGCTGCCCCTGCTGCGCAACCCGCGGGCGAAGATGCAGGGAGTGCGGGACGGCTTCGTCAAGCTGTTCTGCCGCCCCGGGACCGGGATCGTCGTGGGCGGTGTCGTGGTGGCCCCCCGTGCGAGTGAACTGATCCACCCCATCTCCCTCGCCGTCGACGCCAGCCTCACCGTCGAGCAGGTCGCCAAGGCCTTCACCGTCTACCCGTCGCTGACCGGGTCGATCGGCGAGGCGGCGCGGCAGCTGCACACCCGCAAGGACGGCGACGGCAGCTGAAGGAGCCGGCGCCAATACCACGTTTCGGCGCGGGACAGGCGCAGTTCCCGAATATCGGGGCAATGCGCTGAAACCGGAGGCCGCGCGGCGTTACTGTCGGTTCCGTGTTCGCTGCAGAACGTCGCCAACTGATCCTCGAAATGGTGCGGGCCAACGGAGCGGTCTCGCTCCGGGAGCTCGCCCGCGTCGTCCAGACCTCCGAAGTGACCGTCCGGCGCGACGTACGGGCGCTGGAGGCAGAAGGGCTGCTGGACCGCCGGCACGGCGGTGCCGTGCTCCCCGGCGGGTTCGCCAGAGAGTCCGGCTTCCCGCAGAAGTCCCTCTCGGCGACCGCCGAGAAGACCGCCATCGCCGACCTCGCCGCAGGCCTGGTCGAGGAGGGCGATGCCGTGGTCGTCGGAGCCGGAACGACCACGCAGGAGCTGGCCCGCCGCCTGGCCCGCGTGCCGGGCCTGACGGTGGTGACGAATTCGCTGCTCGTCGCCCAGGCCCTGGCCCACGCCAACCGCGTCGAGGTCGTGATGACCGGCGGCACGCTCCGCGGGTCCAACTACGCCCTGGTGGGCAGCGGTGCCGAGCAGTCCCTCCAGGGGCTTCGGGTCACCCGCGCCTTCCTCTCCGGCAGCGGGCTGACCGCGGAACGGGGGCTGTCCACGTCCAACATGCTCGCGGCCAGCGTGGACCGGGCGCTGGTGCAGTCGGCGTCCGAGGTGGTGGTGCTCGCGGACCACACCAAGCTGGGCTCCGACACCATGTTCCAGACGGTGCCGACGGACGTGATGACGCGTCTGGTCACCGACGAACCGCCCACCCACGACGACCGGGCCGCGGGCGAACTCCAGGCACTGGCGGACCAGGGCGTGCAGATCGCCGTGGCCGGGGCCCAGTCCCGTCCCACGGCCGGTGGCAGGCGCGAACCCCCGCTGCCGGGCCAGCGGCGGACACACCCGGCGCCGCCGCTGCGGCCCGCCGACCATCCGCCCGGCGGCGCCCGCGTCGCCGATCTGCGGCGCTCCTGACCGGGGCACCGCCCTCCCGCTGCCCGGCCCCGCACCCAACCGCGCTTCCCGGTGCGGGGCCGGGCCCGCACCCGTCCGGCGGGGCGGAGTCAGTCCTTGATCTCGCAGATGACGGAGCCGGCGGAGAGCGACGCCCCCACCTCGGCCGTCAGGCCCTTGACGGTGCCCGCGCGGTGCGCGTTCAGCGGCTGCTCCATCTTCATCGCCTCGAGCACGACGACCAGTTCGCCCTCCGCGACCTCCTGGCCCTCCTCGACGGCGACCTTCACGATCGTGCCCTGCATGGGAGAGGCCAGCGCGTCGCCGGAAGCCGCCGAACCGGACTTCTTCGCCGCCTTGCGCTTCGGCTTCTTCGCTCCCGCCGTCGCCGCGGCGGGCGCCACCCCCATGGAGGCGGGCAGCGAGACCTCCAGCCGCTTGCCGCCGACCTCGACGACGACGGTCTCGCGGGAGCCCTCGGCCTCGTCGTCCCCGGTACCCGCGGGGGCGAAGGGCGTGATCTCGTTGACGAACTCCGTCTCGATCCACCGGGTGTGGACGTCGAAGGGCTGTCCCTCCCGGCCGTGGACCTCCGGCGCGAACGCGGGGTCCGCCACGACCACCCGGTGGAACGGGATCGCGGTCGCCATGCCCTCCACCCCGAACTCGCCCAGGGCGCGGGCGGCCCGCTGCAGTGCCTGCTGCCGGGACGCACCGGTGACGATCAGCTTGGCCAGCAGGGAGTCCCAGGCGGGGCCGATCACGGAACCCGACTCCACGCCGGCATCGAGCCGGACGCCCGGTCCCGCGGGCGGATCGAAGGTCGTCACCGTGCCGGGCGCGGGCAGGAAGTTGCGGCCCGGGTCCTCGCCGTTGATGCGGAACTCGAAGGAGTGGCCGCGCACCTCCGGGTCGTCGTAGCCGAGCTCCTCGCCGTCGGCGATGCGGAACATCTCCCGCACGAGGTCGATCCCGGTGACCTCCTCCGTCACCGGGTGCTCCACCTGGAGCCGGGTGTTGACCTCGAGGAAGGAGATCGTGCCGTCCTGGCCGACCAGGAACTCGCAGGTGCCGGCGCCCTCGTAGCCGGCCTCCGTCAGGATGGCCTTCGACGCCCGGTACAGCTCGGCGTTCTGCTCGGCGCTCAGGAACGGCGCGGGCGCCTCCTCGACCAGCTTCTGGTGGCGGCGCTGGAGGGAGCAGTCACGGGTCGAGACGACCACCACGTTGCCGTGCTTGTCCGCGAGGCACTGCGTCTCCACGTGACGCGGACGGTCGAGGTAGCGCTCCACGAAGCATTCCCCGCGGCCGAATGCGGCCACCGCCTCGCGGACCGCGGAGTCGTAGAGCTCCGGGACCTCCTCGAGCGTGCGGGCGACCTTCAGGCCGCGGCCACCGCCGCCGAAGGCGGCTTTGATGGCGATCGGCAGGCCGTGCTCCTCGGCGAAGGCCACGACCTCCTCGGCGCCGGAGACCGGGTCGGGAGTGCCCGCGACCAGCGGCGCCCCGGCCCGCTGCGCGATGTGACGCGCCGCCACCTTGTCGCCGAGATCACGGATCGCCTGCGGCGGCGGACCGATCCAGTTCAGCCCGGCGTCGATGACGGCCTGGGCGAAGTCGGCGTTCTCCGAAAGGAAACCGTAGCCGGGGTGGATCGCGTCGGCGCCCGAGTCCGCAGCGGCCTTCAGCACCTTCGCCACGTCGAGGTAGCTCGCTGCCGGGGTGTCGCCGCCCAGCGCGAACGCCTCGTCGGCGACCCGCACATGGAGCGCGTCCCGATCCGGCTCGGCGTAGACGGCGACACTGGCGATACCGGTGTCCCGGCACGCTCGGGCCACCCGGACAGCGATCTCGCCGCGGTTGGCGATGAGCACCTTGCGCACGATGACTCCCTACTTGGCGCTGCGCCGCAACAGAAGTGGACGGCGTGATTTTAGCTAGTGGTGACACCCCACGCCGAGTCGCTCACGGTGGTGAGCTTGCCCACACGGAGTGTGATCCGAGGGCATCCCGACCCCCGCCTTGCCTTGTCGTCCCACGGTACGCCGGGGGCAGGCGGATACCTGACGGCGGCGCGATGTGGGCGACGTCTCTGTCCGACTACTCACGACCGTCCCTCTCTTCTTTGTGGAATTCCCACTAACGAATCCCGTCAGTTCTGGGAATCCCCGGTCCCGTCACGACTCTTGCCCCGGCCTCTACCCGCCAGTAGCGTTCCTCTCGCAGAGCTTTCGTACACGCGGTGGCGACGGAAACAGGTGGGTGGACGGCGTGTCCCGACGGTGGGTGGCTGCGATCGCCGCAGTCGTGCTGATGTGTCAGGCCGTCGTCGTCGTGCTGCTCCAGAGCTTCATGGGACTCGTCGTGAACGAGCAGCAGATGTCACTGGCCGGTCTGGAACCGCACGTCATGAGCATCGGCACGGTGGTCGGCGGTGTCGTCCTGGGCCTCTGTCTCCTGTGCTGCGCCGCCGTCCTGGCGGTGACGGCCGTGCGCGACCGCGCGCCGGGGCGCGTCCCGCGGCTGCTGCTCGTCAGCGTCGCGGTGCTGCACGCACTGCTCGGCGCGTTGACCGTCGGCCTGGTCGGCTGGCCCGCCTTCCTGGCGATGATGCTGATCGTCGGCCTGCTGGTGGGAACCCTCGTCGCCTACGGCCCGGGGCAGGAGGAGACCGCCGCGGGGAAGGAGTCCGAGGGCGACCCGGCGCCTACCGCCGAGCCCACAGCCGGGTGATCTCCACGCCGAACCGGCCGAGGAGCGTGCGCAGCAGGGGGAGCGACAGCCCGATGACATTGCCCGGGTCGCCCTCGACTCCCTCGACGAACGGCGCCGAACGACCGTCGAGCGTGAACGCCCCGGCGACGTGGAGGGGTTCGCCGGAGGCCACGTAGGCCGCGATCTCCTCGTCCGTCGGCTCGCCGAAGCGGACCGTCGTCGACGCGGTCCGGGCGACGCCCTCACCGGTGGTGGTGTCGACGAGGCAGTGGCCCGTGTGCAGGACTCCCGAGCGGCCGCGCATCGCCTTCCAGCGGGCGGTGGCGTCCTCGGCGTCCGCCGGCTTGCCCAGTGCTGTGCCGTCGAGTTCGAGCACCGAGTCGCAGCCGAGCACCAGCGCTCCCGCGGCCTCGGGCCGTTCCGCCACCGCGCCGGCCTTCGCCTCGGCCAGTACCCGGGCCAGATCCGCCGGAACGGGTTCGGTGAGCGCGTCCTCGTCCACCCCGCTGACGATCACCTCCGGCTCCAGCCCCGCCTGGCGCAGCAGGCCCAGCCGGGCGGGCGAGGCGGAAGCGAGCACGAGGCGGCGCGCGGGACGGTCGGTGCCTTCGGCGTCGGTGCGGGTCATGCGCCTCATGCTAGTGCTGCGGCCGGGGGGCGGCCCCGCGTCAGGCCGTCCGGGAGACGAGCGTCACCACGACCACCACCGCGGCCGCCAGGACCCAGCCCAGACGCCTGAGCATCGCCTGGGCGGCGCGGAGTTCCGTGGGAGGCCTGTCCTCGGGGTCGGACCACAGCATGCCCCGATCCTCCCGTCCTCCCGGCCGGGGCGCCTGAGTACGGGTACTCAGGCGCCCCGCACGCTCACGCCGGCCAGAAGGCGGTGCGCCAGGCCTTCGGCCCCGGGTGCGGCAACCGCCGCGGCACCGTGCGCGCCGGGTCGGACCACTCGGTGGCGTCCCGGGGTGCGGAGCCCGCGGCCGCGGAGGCCGCAGCCCGTGCCTGGACCACCGCCAGCGCGGCGGCCAGCTCCTCCGGGGTCGGGTTGCCCCGAATCACCTTGATCATGGATGCGGCCTCCTACAGCGGGATGTTGCCGTGCTTCTTCGGCGGAAGCTGCTCGCGCTTCGTGCGCAGCGTCCGCAGCCCGCGGACGATGTGGCGCCTGGTCTCCGACGGAAGAATCACGGAGTCCACGTACCCGCGTTCGGCGGCGGCATACGGGTTGAGCAGCGTGTCCTCGTACTCCTGCGTGAGGTCGGCGCGCAGTTCCTCCCGCTCCTCGGCGCCCTCGACGGCGGCGAGTCGCCGGCGGTGCAGGATGTTCACCGCGCCCTGCGCGCCCATCACCGCGATCTGCGCCGTCGGCCAGGCGAAGTTGAGGTCCGCCCCCAGGTGCTTGGAGCCCATCACGTCGTAGGCGCCGCCGAACGCCTTGCGGGTGATCACGGTGATCAGCGGGACGGTCGCCTCGGCGTAGGCGTAGATGAGCTTGGCGCCCCGCCTGATGATCCCCTCGTACTCCTGGTCGGTGCCCGGGAGGAAGCCCGGCACGTCGACGAAGGTGAGCACCGGGATGTTGTACGCGTCGCAGGTGCGCACGAAGCGTGCGGCCTTCTCGCTGGCGTCGATGTCCAGGCATCCCGCGAACTGCAGCGGCTGGTTCGCGACGATACCCACCGAGTGGCCCTCGACGCGGCCGAACCCGGTGATGATGTTCGGGGCGAACAGCGCCTGGGTCTCCAGGAACTCGTTGTCGTCCAGGACGTGCTCGATCGCACTGTGCATGTCGTACGGCTGGTTCGCCGAGTCCGGGATGAGGCTGTCGAGTTCGCGGTCCTCGTCGGAGGTCTCCAGGTCGGCCTCCTCGGGGAAGACCGGCGGGTCGGAGAGGTTGTTGCTCGGCAGGTACGAGAGCAGGGCCTTGACGTAGTCGACCGCGTCCTTCTCGTCGCCCGCCATGTGGTGCGCGACGCCGGAGGTCGTGTTGTGGGTCCGGGCGCCGCCGAGGGCTTCGAAGCCGACGTCCTCCCCGGTGACCGTCTTGATCACGTCCGGGCCGGTGATGAACATGTGCGAGGTCTTGTCGACCATCACGGTGAAGTCGGTGATCGCCGGCGAGTAGACCGCCCCGCCCGCGCACGGCCCCAGGATCAGGCTGATCTGCGGCACCACACCGGAGGCGTGCACGTTCCGGCGGAAGATCTCGGCGAACAGGCCGAGCGCGGTCACCCCCTCCTGGATCCGGGCCCCGCCCCCGTCGTTGATGCCGATGACCGGGCAGCCCGTCTTCATGGCGAAGTCCATGACCTTCACGATCTTCTCGCCGTACACCTCGCCCAGCGAGCCGCCGAAGATCGTGAAGTCCTGCGAGTAGACGCAGACCGGGCGGCCGTCGACCGTGCCGTACCCGGTCACCACGCCGTCGCCGTAGGGGCGGTTGGCCTCCATGCCGAACGCCGTCGAGCGGTGCCGCGCGAACTCGTCGAGCTCGGTGAACGAGCCCTCGTCGAGCAGCAGCTCCACACGCTCACGCGCGGTCAGCTTGCCCTTGGCGTGCTGCTTCTCGATCGCGCGCCGGGACCCCGCGTGCGTCGCTTCGTGCGCGCGCTGCTGGAAATCCGCGATCTTGCCCGCGGTCGTATGGATGTCGGGGCTGGTCTCCTGCTCGGACACGGCCTGCGGCTCCTCGCTCCTGCGTCGGCTACTCAGTCGTAGGCTATCCGTGCCCGCGGCGATCGACGCTGCGTCGTTCAACACACTCCGCACCCCGTGCGGACCGCGCGCACGTGCGGTAGGAACGGGCGGAACCGCTGTGCGCCGGCACCCCGCCGTTCCGCAGCGGTCGTTGCGCCCCTTCGGCGGTGTGCTGCGGAGGCCCGGGAGCGTCCGGCCTAGGGTGGCCGTATGAGCGAATCCCACGGCGACAGGGAAGAACGCTGGTCCGACCTGGACCGCCCGCCTCTCGACGCGCAGTCCCTCCGGCAGGCGCTCGTCCGCCCGGACGGCCTCTGGACCTCTCTCGACGTGGTACCGGCCGTCGGCTCCACCAACACCGCCCTCGTCGAACGGATCTCGGCGGGCGAGGCCCGGCACGGCGCCGTGCTCGTCGCGGAGGAGCAGACCGCGGGACGCGGCCGGCTGGAACGCACCTGGACCGCCCCCGCCCGCTCCGGGATCTTCGTCTCCGTCGTCCTCGAACCGGCGCCGCCCGTCGAGCGCTGGGGCTGGCTCCCGCTGCTCACCGGCGTGGCCGCCGCGAGTGCCCTGGCGCGCACCGCCGGTATCGACTGCCTGCTGAAGTGGCCCAACGACCTGCTGACCGAGATCGACGACGAGGAGCGCAAGATCGGCGGCATCCTCGCGGAGCGCGCCGGGGACCGCATGCTGGTCGTCGGCCTCGGGCTGAACGTCTCGCTGCGCCGGGACGAGCTGCCCGTGCCGGAGGCCGGGTCGCTCGCCCTCGCCGGGGCGCCGGGCCGGGACCGCGACCCGCTGCTGCGCTCGCTGCTGCGCTCGATCGAGCTGTGGTACGGGCGCTGGAGCGAGGCCGGGGGCGACCCGGCCGAGTGCGGGCTGCTGGAGGCGTACGCGGCCGGCTGCGCGACCCTCGGCCGTCACGTCAGGGCAGAGCTCCCGGGCGGTGAGGCCCTCACGGGCGAGGCCGTCGCGGTCGACGGCGACGGGCGACTGGTGCTCGCGACCGACCAGGGGATGCAGCGCCCGGTGGGCGCGGGGGACGTCGTCCATCTGCGCTCCGCAGCGGACGGGTGAGCCGGTGATAGGACTGACGTATTGTGGGCACCCGGCGCACCCGGAGGAGATCGGAAGGTAGTGCACAGGGACGACGGGACCTGGCAGGGCCGACAGGGAGCGGGACGTGGCCGTGGATGAGCCGGAGACCCCCGACCCTCGGCCGTCGGCACCCGCCCACGGCGGTGACAGCCGTCAGGAGGACGATCCCAGCGCGCTCCGCATCGAGGAGCTGATCCTCGGCGCCGGGCGCCAGTACACCCCTTTCCAGGCGGCCCGTGCCGCCGGCGTCTCCATGGAGCTGGCGTCCCGCTTCTGGCGTGCCATGGGCTTCGCCGACGTCGGTCAGGCGCGCGCGCTCACCGAGGCCGACGTCCTCGCGCTGCGGCGACTGGCCGGCCTGGTGGAGGCCGGACTGCTGAGCGAGTCGATGGCGATCCAGGTCGCCCGTTCCACCGGGCAGACCACGGCCCGGCTCGCCGACTGGCAGATGGACTCCTTCCTGGAGGACCTGACGGAGCCCCCGGAACCGGGCATGACCCGCAACGAGGTCACCTATCCGCTGGTCCAGCTGCTGCTGCCGGAGCTCGAGGAGTTCCTGGTCTACGTGTGGCGGCGGCAGCTCGCGGCCGCCACCGGGCGCGTCGTGCAGACGCAGGAGGACGACGACACCGTCGCCCGCCGGCAGGCGATCGGCTTCGCCGACCTCGTGGGCTTCACCCGGTTGACGCGCCGGCTGGAGGAGGACGAGCTCGGGGAACTCGTCGAGGCGTTCGAGACGACCGCGGCCGATCTCGTGGCGGCGCACGGCGGCCGCCTCATCAAGGCCCTCGGGGACGAGGTCCTCTACGTCGCCGAGGAACCGGGCACCGCTGCGGAGATCGGCCTGCGCCTCATCGAGACCCTCGCCAACGACCCGACCATGCCCGAGCTCCGTGTCGGCATCGCCTTCGGCACCATGACCAGCCGCATGGGCGACGTCTTCGGCAACACGGTGAACCTGGCCAGCCGCCTCACCTCCATAGCGCCGAAGGACACCGTGCTCGTGGACGGTGCCCTGCGGGCCGAACTCACCGGGAGCGGCGACGCCCCGGAGTCCGAGAAGGAGACCGAGGACCTCTCGGGCTTCCGCTTCGCCCTCCAGCCCCTCTACCAGCGGCCGGTCCGAGGGCTCGGCGTCGTGGAGCCCTGGCTCCTCAGCCGCCGCGGCTGAGGAGCGGCGGTGTCCGGAGAGCCTCCTGCGCGGGGCCCGACCGGGCCCGGGCCCCCGGGAGTCCCGGCGGCGGCCTATGCTCACGCGGACGAGAACGCGCGTGAACAGGGAGGCCGGGGATGATCCGCACAGCGAGGTACGGCGAGTTCGTCGAGGTTCGTGTCGACGAGGCGACCCATGTCGCCGAACTGGTGCTGGACCGCCCCAAAGCGATGAACGCCGTGTCCACCGCGATGGCGCGGTGCATCGCCGACGCGTGCGCCGCGCTCGCGGAGGATCCGGGAGCCCGTGCCGTGGTGCTGGGGTCGACGCACGAGCGGGCGTTCTGCGTGGGCGCCGATCTGAAGGAGCGGAACTCCTTCACCGATGCCGAACTGGGCCGGCAGCGTCCCCACGCGCGAGCGGCGTACACCGGCGTGCTGGAGCTGCCCCAGCCCACCGTCGCCGCGGTGCACGGCTTCGCCCTCGGCGGCGGTTTCGAGCTCGCGCTGTCCTGCGACGTCATCGTGGCCGACCCCACGGCCGTGGTGGGACTGCCGGAGGTGTCGGTGGGCGTCATCCCCGGTGGCGGCGGCACCCAGCTGCTGCCGCGGCGGGTCGGTGCTGCGCGGGCCGCGGAGCTGATCTTCACCGCCCGTCGCGTGGAGGCCGCCGAAGCACGGGAGCTGGGGCTCGTGGACCGGCTCGCCGCCGAGGGTGCCGATCGTGAGGAGGCGCTGGAGCTGGCCGGACGGATGGCCGCCAACTCGCCGGTCGGCCTGCGGGCGGCCAAACGGGCGCTGCGCACCGGATGGGGCCAGGACCTGCGGGCCGGACTGGAGATCGAGGACGCCGCCTGGCGGACCGTCGCCTTCTCGGGTGACCGCGCGGAGGGCGTGGCCGCCTTCAACGCGAAGCGCACGCCCGAGTGGCCGGGGGAGTGACCGACCCGCCGGGTGTGCCGGCCCCGCCTCCGGGCGGGCCGACACGCCCGGTCGTTCTCCCGTTGCGCCGTCCGCACCGCGGATGAAGGCCCGGAAGGCGTCTTCTGCCCTGCTTCGTGCGAAAACTTCTAGGCTTGACCCATGGGAGAAGACGTGCGGCTGCGGGCGGTCGTCGAGCTGGCGCAGGCCATGGCCGCCGCACACACCCGGCTCGAGGTGGCGCACGCGGCCGCGGCGGGCGCTCGGGCCGCTCTGGGCGGCTCCTTCGCGGCGGTGTCGCAGTGGGAGCGGGAGCGCGGGCAGCTGCGCGTCCTGGTGAACGTGGGGGAGCTGGTCGAGGGCGAGGAGGAGTTCCCGCTCGACGAGCGCTACCCGGTGCACGACTTCCCGGAGATCACCGAACCGCTGCACGAACGGTGGGCGGGGGGCGGCGAGGCCCACGCCTGGATCGAGACCGCGGACGGCCGGCGCACCGGCACCGGCCCCTACGGCGGGCCCCGCGGCGCGGCGGCCGGAGGGCGTGGACGGGCGGACGGTCTGCGCAGGCGCGGCCGCAGCGCGTGCGTCGTCGCTCCGCTCGTGCTGCACGGGAGGGCCTGGGGGGAGCTCTATGTGGCCCGGCGCGCCGGCGATCGCACGTTCGGACGTACGGAGGCGGAGTTCGCGACGGTGCTGGCGGCGATCATCGCGGCCGGGATCGCCCAGAACGAGCGGCTGGAGGAGGTGCGGCGCCTCGCGTTCACCGATCCGCTGACCGGCCTGGCGAACCGGCGGGCGGTGGACGCCCGGCTGGACGAGGCGCTGGAGCAGCACCGTACGGAGGGGGTCGTGGTCAGCCTGGCCGTGTGCGACGTGAACGGGCTCAAGCGGGTCAACGACGTGCACGGGCACGAGGCCGGCGACCGGCTGCTGTCCCGTTTCGGGTCGGTGCTGAGCTACTGCGGTGCGATGCTGCCGGGAGCGCTGGTGGCGCGGCTCGGCGGCGACGAGTTCTGCCTGCTGGCCGCGGGGCCGCCCGCGGACGAGGTGGTGCGGGCGGCGGAGGAGCTGTGCCGGCGGGCCGGGGAGCTGGAACTGGGGGAAGGGGTGTCCGTCGGGATCGCCTCGACGGGCGATCCGATCGGGGAGGTGCGCTCGCAGCGGCGGCTGTTCCGGCTCGCCGATGCGGCGCAGTACCGGGCGAAGGCGGCGCGGGCCACCAAGCCGGTGGTCGCCGGGCGGGACGGCGGCCCCCGGGATCCGGTGGTGCGGATGGCGGATGCGCCGGAGCGGCCCGGCGGCGACCGGCGCCGGTTCCGCGGCGCCGGTTGATGAATCGTTCCTGCTCGGGAGGTCCCGAGCGCGCCCCGGCCGGACTCGACCGGGAAGGCCTGGGCGGCGGCGACCGTGACAGGCATCGATTCAGCCTCTAGGGTGAATGAATATGAGTATGCACACCGTCGTCGTCGAGACGTCCGGAGTCCGCGCCGAGGACGTCGTCGCCGTGGCCCGGGACGGAGCCCGCGTCGAACTCTCCCCGGACGCCCTGCAGGCGGTCGCTGCCGCGCGCGGCCACATCGACGAGCTCGCGGCCAAGCCGGATCCGGTGTACGGCGTCTCCACCGGCTTCGGCGCGCTCGCCGTCCGCCACATCAACCCCGACCTGCGGGCGCAGCTCCAGCGGAACATCGTCCGCTCGCACGCCGCCGGTACCGGGCCGCACGTCGAGCGCGAGGTCGTCCGCGCCCTGATGTTCCTGCGGCTCAAGACCGTCGCCTCCGGCCGCACCGGGGTGCGCCCCGAGGTGGTCCGCACGATGGCGGCCGTGCTGAACGCCGGCATCACCCCCGTCGTCCACGAATACGGCTCGCTCGGCTGTTCCGGTGATCTCGCGCCGCTCTCCCACTGCGCCCTGACGCTCATGGGCGAGGGCGACGCCGAGGGCCCGGACGGTGCCGTGCGCCCGGCGTCCGAGCTGCTGGCCGAGCACGGCATCGCACCGGTGGAGCTGCGGGAGAAGGAGGGGCTGGCCCTCCTCAACGGCACCGACGGCATGCTCGGAATGCTCGTCATGGCCTGCGCCGACCTGGCGCGGCTGCACACCTCCGCCGACATCGCCGCTGCGCTCTCGCTGGAGGCGCTGCTCGGTACGGACCGGGTGCTCGCCCCCGAGCTGCACGCCATCCGCCCGCACCCGGGGCAGGCCGCCTCGGCGGCCAACATGCTCAAGGTGCTGCACGACTCCGGGCTCACCGGCCACCACCAGGACGAGGCGCCCCGCGTGCAGGACGCCTACTCGGTGCGCTGCGCCCCGCAGGTCGCCGGCGCGGGACGCGACACGCTCGCCCACGCGCGTACGGTGGCGGACCGCGAGCTGGCCGCGACCGTCGACAACCCGGTCGTCCTCCCCGACGGCCGCGTCGAGTCCAACGGCAACTTCCACGGCGCACCGGTCGCCTACGTGCTGGACTTCCTGGCAGTCGCCGCGGCCGACCTGGCCTCCATCGCGGAGCGGCGCACGGACCGCCTCCTGGACAAGAACCGCTCGCACGGGCTGCCGCCGTTCCTGGCGCACGACGCCGGGGTCGATTCGGGGCTGATGATCGCCCAGTACACGCAGGCCGCCCTGGTCTCCGAGCTCAAGCGGCTCGCCGTCCCTGCGTCCGCCGACTCCATCCCGTCCTCCGCGATGCAGGAGGACCACGTCTCCATGGGCTGGTCCGCGGCGCGCAAACTGCGGACCGCGGTCGACAACCTGACCCGTGTCGTGGCCATCGAGCTGTGTGCCGCCGCGCGGGCCGTCGAGATCCGGCAGGCGGACGGCCTCCGGCCGGCCCCGGCGGCAAGTGCCGTGATCGCGGCCGCGCGTGCGGCCGGTGTCGGGGGACCGGGGGAGGACCGCTACCTGGCGCCCGACATCGAGGCGGCGGTGCGCTTCGTGCGCGACGGCGGACTGGTCGCCGCGGCCGAGTCGGTCACCGGCCCGCTCGCCTGAGACGGGGGACCGACCGAGGCGGGAAAGGACTACCGGCGGGGCCGCCGGGACAGCCCGGCGAGCAGACCTCCGGCGCCCACCAGGCCGAGTGCTCCCAGCGTGTACGGCGCCCTGTCGAAGGCGGGGTTCCGGCTCAGCCTCGGTCCGGCGATCACGCCGGGGTCGGCCGACCGGAGGGTCTCCGTGGACACCGCCGAAACGCGCCGGGCCGCTGCCTGCGGGGCGCGCACGTCGTCCGGCGACGCCTGAGCGGAGGGCACGAATCCGAGGCCGAACAGTACGCCGGCAGCGGCGGCCGCCGTCGCCAGCGACCGGCGGCGTGTCGACTGGTCGGATGCCACGGGTGTGCCGGCCCCCCTCGGAGCTCCGCCGGGATGCCTCCGGCGCGTGCGGTGCGTGCGGTGAGGACGGCTACTCTAGTGATCATCTCCGGTTCGTGGAAGGCGTGTTCGGGTTGTACGCCGGTCCGGTCCCGGTCCGCTCGATGTGTGAGGGTGCGGGGTTCGGGCAGGTGCCTCACCACGTCCCCGGCGCTGCGGCGTCGCGGCCGCCGACTCGTGGGCTGCGGGTCCCGAGGCGCAGAGGCGCGTTGACGTGGCGTGCCCCACATTTCGCGTTCCGGGTGGAACGAATCACAGACAGGATGCGTCTGGATCCGTAGAGCTGGAAGGTGCCTTGTCCGGTTTGCCCGGCAGGGCCGGAAACCGCGAGGCCGGGAAGTCCCAGGACTCAGCGAGCAGATGGAGATCGAGTGATGACGGTGGGGAAGCACCGCAGGAGCATGGCGGCGGCCGCCGCGCTGCTGAGCGGTGTGCTGGCGCTGACCGCCTGTGGAAGCGGTGGCGACGACGCGGAAGCGGGCGGCGGCAAGGCCGACTCGCAGAGCAAGGTCGACCAGGCGGCCGCGGAGGATGTGTCCGACGCACGAATATCCATCTCTCCGAAGAACGGCACCGACGACGCCAGCATCAACGAGGCCGGGAAGGTCACCGTCAGCGACGGTGAGCTCACCGAGGTGACCATGACCGCGTCCCAGTCCGGGAGCGAGGTCGCCGGAACCCTTGCGGACGACGGCAAGTCCTGGACCCCGGACGGGCAGTTGGAGCGTGCCACGCGGTACGAGATCCGTGCTGTCGCCGAGGACGCGGACGGGCGCGAGGCGCACGAGGCCGCCTCGTTCACCACCGTCTCCCCGGACAACAGCTTCATCGGCTACTTCAACCCCGACCACGGCACCACCGTCGGCGTCGGCATGCCGGTGAGCATCAACTTCGACAAGGCCATCGAGAACAAGGCCGAGGTCGAGTCCGCGATCGACGTCAGCAGTTCCAGCGGTCAGGAGGTCGTGGGCCACTGGTTCAGCGAGACCCGCCTCGACTTCCGGCCGGAGGACTACTGGAAGGCCGGCTCCCAGGTCACCCTCGACCTCGGCCTCGATGGCGTCGAAGCCTCCGACGGCGTGACCGGCGTCCAGGACAAGACGGTCACGTTCAACGTCGGCCGCTCCCAGGTCAGCACGGTCAACGTGAAGACCAAGCAGATGACCGTCGTGCGGGACGGCAAGACGATCAAGACGTTCCCGATCTCCGCCGGCAGCGCCGACAATCCCACCTGGAACGGTGAGATGGTGATCTCCGAGAAGTTCAAGGAGACCCGGATGAACGGCGCCACCGTCGGGTTCAAGGACGACGACGGCAAGGGCGAGTACGACATCAAGGACGTGCCCCACGCCATGCGGCTGTCCACGTCCGGCACCTTCATCCACGGCAACTACTGGGCCGGCGACAACATCTTCGGCTCGGCCAACACCAGCCACGGATGCATCGGCCTGAACGACGTCAAGGGAGCGGGCGACCCGGCGCAGAACGCCGCCTGGTTCTTCCAGAACTCCCTCGTCGGCGACGTCGTCGTGGTCAAGGGGTCTCCCGACAAGCAGATCGACCCGGCCAACGGCCTCAACGGCTGGAACCTCTCCTGGGACGACTGGAAGGCCGGCTCCGCCACCTCCTGACCGCTCCCGGCATACACCGCCCCGGAACGCCGCTGCGTTCCGGGGCGGTGCGCGTGTCCGCGGGGCCGGGGCCGTGCGCTCAGCGTGCCACGTTCGCCTCCGCCGCCCGCGCGAACTCGAGGAGGAACGCCCCCTCGAAGGGCTTCAGATCGGCCGGACGGCGACTCGTCACCAGCGCGTTGGGGCCGTTCGTGCACACCCTGACCTCCTCGTCGACCCAGGAGGCTCCCGCGTTGCGCAGGTCGGTCCGCAGGCTCGGGTACGACGTGAGGGTCCGCCCCCGGACCGCGTCCGCCTCGATCAGCAGCCAGGGGGCGTGGCAGATCGCCGCCACCGGCTTCCCCGAGGTGAAGAAGCCCTTCACGAACGACACGGCGTCCGCGTCCGTGCGCAGCGCGTCCGGATTGGCCACCCCGCCTGGAAGCACCAGGCCGTCGTAGTCCGCCGCCGACACCTCCTCGACGGTGCGGTCGACCGGGAACCTCTCGCCCTTGTCGAGGTGGTGGAAGGCCTGGATGTGTCCCGGCGCCGTGGACACCAGTTCCGGCGTGCCGTCCGCGTCCTCGACCGCCCGCCACGGGTCGGTGAGTTCCAGCTGCTCCACGCCCGCCGGGGCCACGAGAAATCCGACCTTCATGTTCGCCACGTCCTCTCCGGTGCGTCGTCCGTCGCGGACGGCGCAGCGCCGGCAGCCGTGCCGCCCGCACCCTCCGGGTGACCGCCGACGGGCACGTCATGCCTCGCGGCGGCGGGCTCCGGCGCGCGGATTCCGGTGATCGGGGTTCTCGGGTTCCGGTGGGCCGGGCGACGAGTTGCGGGACCCGGGTGCCCTCCTTAGCGTGAGGAACGCGGCACGTGATCGAATGAATACGCAAGGTCACTGCCGTGGGTTGTTCCACGGACTTCCGTCCCCGGAGTCCCGTCCCCTTCCCCCTGGAGACCGCACATGCTTCACACGACCATGAGCAAGGTCGCCCTCTGCGCCGCGGGCGGTGCCGTCGCCGCCATGGGCGCCGCCGGCCCGGCCCTCGCTGCCCCCTCGATGCCGGACGGCGGCGGAAAGGTGCACCACGGCTGGACGACCGAGAAGACCAAGGTCCACAAGCGGCCGAGCCACCGCTCCCCGGTCATCAGCTGGATCCAGGCGCACCGGCACATCTACCTCAAGTGCAAGGTGCGCAAGTACGGCGACACCTGGTACAAGCTCGCCATGCAGCCCGGCTGGGTGAACTCCGACACCGTCCGCGTCCGCTCGCACGTGCCGCACTGCCGCTGGGAGTGGGGCATGCACGACGGCGGTTCGATGAACGACGCCGCCATGGAAGAGGCGTCCCTGTACCCGGCGCAGCAGGAGCAGGCCGCCGCCGAGCCGGTGGGCTGACCCGCCCGGTGCCGCCGCGGCCGGAGGGACGACAGGCCCCTCCGGCCGCGGCGCTGCGGGTGGTCCTCAACCCGCGCGCAGGGCCTCGGCGAGCGCCTCCGCGTCCGAGGTGGGCGCCTCGCAGACGAAACCGCGGCACACGTACGCGGTGGCCCGGCCGTCCGGCGCGGGACGGTCCCGCAACAGCGGCGCCGCATCCGCCGCGCCGGGGGCGCCCAGTGCCACGACCGCCCCCGGCGCCGTCCCCAGCAGCGCCGTACGGTGCAGACCACCGGTCGCCGGGTCCTCGGCGTCACCCACCACGGCGACTTCCCGGGGGCCGTCCAGCGCGGCTTCCGCGGCGGCCAGTCCCCAGCCGACGAACCGCGGGGCGCGGGGCGCCAGCGCACGGACGATGCCCAGCGCCCGCTCCGCCGCCTCCCGGTAGCGGCCCTCGCCGGTGTAGGCCGCGAAGGACAGCAGCGCCTGGGCGGCCGCCGTCCAGCCCGACGGTGCCGCGTTGTCCGCGGGGTCCTGCGGACGACGGATCAACTGCTCCGCATCGTCCGCGGTGTCGTACAACGAGCCGTCCTCCGCGGTGAAATGGCGCAGCACCGCGTCCAGCAGCGTGCGGGTGATCTCCAGCCACGCCGTCTCCCCGGTCACCGCGTAGAGCGTCAACAGGCCCTCGGCGACGTCGGCATAGTCCTCCAGCACGCCGTCGCTGGTTCCGGGCACCCCGTCGCGCGAGGTCCGCACCAGCCGGCCGCGGTCGTCGAAGTGCACCGCCAGCAGCAGGTCCGCCGCCGCACGGGCGGCCTCCACCAGATCCGGGCGCTGGAAGTACGCGCCGGTCTCCGCGAGTGCCGCGATCGCGAGACCGTTCCACGCGGCCACCACCTTCTCGTCCCGCTCCGGGCGCGGCCGCGACGCGCGCGCGGCGAACAGCCGCCGGCGCACCGACTCCAGGCGCTCCGCCTCCGCCCGGGCCTCGGTCCGGTCCGCTTCCTCGTCCTCCCGCGGGTCCTCCTGCGCCGGGAGTTGCAGAACGGACGCGCCCTCCTCGAAGGTGCCGTCGTCCGTCACGGCGAAACGCGCCGCGGCGAATGCTCCGTCCCGCTCGCCCAGCACCTCGGCGAGCTGCCGGGGCGTCCACACGTAGAAGGCGCCCTCGCGGTGCCGGCCGCTGCCGTCGTCGCTGTCCGCATCGAGAGCGGAAGCGAAACCGCCCTGCTCCGTGCGGAGTTCACGCAGCAGGAAGTCCGCGGTCTCCAGCGCCACCCGGCGTGCGAGGGCGGAGCCGGTGGAACGCCACAGGTGCGCGTACACGCGGCACAGCAGCGCGTTGTCGTACAGCATCTTCTCGAAGTGCGGCACGACCCAGCCCCCGTCCACCGAGTAGCGCGCGAACCCCCCGCCGAGCTGGTCGTAGAGGCCACCGCGTGCCATCCCCTCGCAGGTGGCCGCGACCATCTCCAGCGCGCCGTCCGCGCCGGTCCGTGCGTGGTGCCGCAGCAGGAACTCCAGCGCCATCGAGGGCGGGAACTTCGGCGCGTCCCCGAACCCGCCGTGCTGGGCGTCGAAGTCACGGGTGAGCCCCAGGAGCGCCTGCCCGAGCTCCTCCTCACCGGGAGGCTGCGGCCCCTCGTAGGCGAGCCGCCGCCCTGCGAGATCACCGGTGATCCGCTCGGCGACCTCCGCGACTTCACCGCGCCGGTCGGCCCAGGCCGTCACGACGCCCTCCAGCACCTGCAGGAACGACGGCATGCCGTGTCGCGGCGCGGGCGGGAAGTAGGTGCCGAAGTAGAACGGCTCGGCCCGCGGCGTCATGAAGACCGTCATGGGCCACCCGCCCTGCCCGGTCGCTGCCTGCACCGCCTCCATGTACACGGCGTCGATGTCGGGCCGCTCCTCGCGGTCGACCTTCACGGACACGAAGTGCTCGTTGAGGAACCGGGCCGTCTCCTCGTCCTCGAAGCTTTCGTGCGCCATCACGTGGCACCAGTGGCACGCGGAGTAGCCGACCGACAGCAGAACGGGCACGTCGCGCCGTTCCGCTTCCGCGAACGCCTCCGGTCCCCACGGCCACCAGTCGACCGGATTGTCAACGTGCTGAAGCAGATAAGGCGAGGTCACGTCAGCCAGCCGGTTCATGGGACCCAGCCTCTCACGCCGGGACGGCCCCGCCGGTTCGACCTCGGCCCGAAGCCGGTGCCGGGCTGGAAGCCGGCAGTACGCTGAGTCGAGCAGCACCGAATCCTCGAAGGAGGTACTTCATGACCGCCGGGATGGTGGCGCCCGCGTGGATGCATACGCCGATCAGCGCGGAACAGTACGACTCCTGGACCGAGGAGCAGTGCGTCGGCATCGAGATCGTGGACGGGATGGTCGTCGTGAGCCCGAGCGCCTCCAAGCGGCACAACCGGCTGGCCCGGCTCCTCGCCAATGCTCTGGACGACGCCGCGGGCCCGGACTGGAACGCCGACACGGATTTCGATGTCCGCTTGCAGGACGTGCCGCTCACCAACCGCCGCCCGGACGTCACGGTGTACCGGGCGGAGACCATCGACCTCACGCCGACCCGTCCCGAGCACGTGCTCCTGGTCGTCGAGGTCGTGTCCCCGGGGTCGGAGACCACCGACCGGATCGTGAAGGTGGACCAATACGCCAAAGCCGGCATCCCCTTCTACTGGCGCATCGAGCAGTCCGCCACCGGCGTTCCGATCGTGTACACCTACGTCCTCGACCCAGCCAGCAGGGCCTACCGGGACGGCGAGGTGTTCACCGGCACCGTGAAGGCCACCGTGCCATTCCCTGTCACGGTCGATATCGGGGTCCCGTGAGCAACGAGGAATCGCCCGTGACCGCCCTCGGCGCCTCCGGCGTCCTGAGGCTTCCCGTGAACTTCGGACAGCGGGTGGTGACACTGCGGGGGTGAGGTCCGGCTGCACAGTCTGCGCGTCGACGACGCTCTTCCGGCTGATCAGCAGGTCCCGTCGCGCAGAACGGTGTGGACCCGCTGCCTTCGCGGGAGCCGCGGGAAACAGGTGTGGTCCCCTCGCCCCGCCGCCCCGGTTCAGGCCTGACGCGTTCCCGCGCGCGAGGCGGCTTCCCAGCCCGCGACCGCGAGCCCCCGGTACGTCGCGTAGCTCGCCGCCGGGTCGGGGGTCGCCGCCCATGGCAGCGCGCCGACGTAGCCGTCCACGACCAGCAACGCCTCCAGCGCCTCCTCGTACCGCTCGGCGCGCACCAGCAGGCACACCAGCAGGTGCAGCACGTGCGGCCGCACCGGGTGGTCGTCGTCCACCTGGTCCACGGCGAACTCCGCGGCCTCGATGGCCTGCTCGACCTCGGCGCTGCGGTACAGGCTCCGCACGACCTGCACCTCCGGCAGGTGCTCGTACAGCGCGAACAGCGGCAGTGCCGGCAGCAGCGTGCCCTCCGGCGCCCGGGACGCGGTGCCCTGCGCGAAGGCGTCGGCCTGCTCCTTCGACCCGCAGCCGTTCTCCGACCAGTACTGCAGTGCCGCCAGGTGTGCGCCCATGTGGTGCGGGGCGCGGCGCGTCACCTCGGACCACAGTGCCTCGAAGTCGGGCCGGCGGTCTCCCAGCCCCCGCGCGACGAGCAGCTCCGACACGTACGGCGTCGGGTCGGCCGGTGCCAGCGCCGCCGCCTCGCGGCAGACCGCACGCGCCTCCTCCAGGATGATCCGGCGACTGTCCGACCCCGGCTGCTCGGCCAGCCCCTGCCAGATCAGGAACTGCGCGTAGACCTCCGCCGCCCCCGCGTCGGCGGGCTGCTCGGCGCGCCAGCGGCGCAGCCAGCTCGCGTCGGGCACCCGGGCCCGGGTGGCCGCGTCCTTGCTGAGGGAGACGGTCCCGCCCTCCGGTGCCGTCCCGCCGCCGGCCTCGGCGTCCGCGTCGGCGTCGGCCGCGGCCGCACGGGCGTCGGCAAGCTCCTTCGCCGCGGCCCCCGCGGCGGACTGCACGCGCTGCCAGCGCAGCTCCCACTCGTCGCCGGTCAGAGCGATCAGGCGGGCGAGCTGCTCCCACTCCTGCTCCGCACGGGCCTCCTCCAGCGCGTCGATCAGCTGCGGGTCCGGGCCGGGCAGCCGCACGTCCAGCTCCTCGACCGGCACGAACCCGTACGCCGCCCCGGGCAGGACCGCCGCCGCGTTCCCTCCCGACGCGCCGCGGAGGAGTCGTCGGCGGCGCATCGCGGGCACGACCAGCAGGCCGGCCACGGCGGCGATGACGATCAGCAGGAGCAGGGCTTCCATGACGTGTGTCTCCCGGAGGAAGGGAACCGGCAACGGTTCGGTCGACCGTGTCTGCCTCCACGGTACGGCCCGTTACCGTGGGCCCATGAGTGACCGGAATCCCAAGAGCTTCGAGACCCTCGCGATTCACGCCGGGCAGCCGGCGGACGCGACCACCGGTGCGGTCGTGCCGCCCATCTACCAGGTGTCGACCTACAAGCAGGACGGCGTGGGCGGCATGCGCGGCGGCTACGAGTACAGCCGTTCCGCGAACCCGACGCGCACCGCGCTGGAGGAGAACCTGGCGGCCCTCGAGGGCGGGCGGCGCGGCCTCGCCTTCGCCTCCGGGCTCGCCGCGGAGGACTGCCTGCTGCGCACGCTGCTGCGCCCCGGCGACCACGTGGTGATCCCGAACGACGCCTACGGCGGCACGTTCCGGCTGTTCGCCAAGGTCGTGGAGCGCTGGGGCGTGGAGTGGTCGGTGGCCGACACCTCCGACCCCGCCGCCGTCCGCGCGGCGCTCACCGACCGGACGAAGGCGATCTGGGTCGAGACGCCGTCGAACCCGCTGCTCGGCATCAGCGACATCGCGGTGCTCGCCGAGGTGGCGCACACCGCCGGGGCGCGGCTGGTCGTGGACAACACCTTCGCCTCGCCCTACCTGCAGCAGCCGTTGTCGCTCGGTGCGGACGTCGTGGTGCACTCCACCACCAAGTACATGGGCGGTCACTCGGACGTCGTCGGCGGCGCACTCGTCGTGGCGGACGAGGAGCTCGGCCAGGATCTCGCGTTCCACCAGAACTCGATGGGCGGGGTCGCCGGGCCGTTCGACTCCTGGCTGGTCATGCGCGGCATCAAGACGCTTCCCGTCCGCATGGACCGGCACAACGCCAACGCCGAGCGCGTGGTGGAGCTGCTGAGCGGGCACTCCGCGGTGACCGAGATCTACTACCCCGGTCTGCCGTCCCACCCCGGCCACGAGATCGCGGCGAAGCAGATGCGCGGCTTCGGCGGCATGGTCTCCTTCCGGGTGCGTGGCGGCGAGGAGGCCGCCGTCCGCGTCTGCGACCGGGCGGAGCTGTTCACGCTCGGGGAGTCGCTGGGCGGCGTCGAATCGCTCATCGAGCACCCGGGGCGCATGACGCACGCCTCCGCGGCCGGTTCCGCACTGGAGGTCCCCGCGGACCTGGTGCGGCTGTCCGTGGGCATCGAGTCGGCCGACGACCTGCTCGCGGACCTCAACGCGGCACTCGCCTGACCCGGACCCGCGCCACGGGCTCTCCCGCTCCGCGCCGGGCGGAGGGGAGAGCCCTCACCAGGTGACGATCGGCGGGGACGTGGCGGGGGCGCGCCACGGCTGAACGGTGACGGCCCAGGCCGCGAAGACCACGGCGGCGGCGATTGCCACGGTCCACAGCACCACGCGGAGCCGGTGCCGCCTGCGCAGCAGCCGCTCCCCGCGCGCGCCCGCCCGGGCGGCAAGATCCGCAGGCAGGGTCGCTTGCGCGCCGTCCAGCATGCGCCGGACCTCGTCCTCTCGGCGGTCGGGCAGGTTCACGACATCACCGCCCGTCCCCCGGCGACCGTCCCGTTCCGGTGCGGGACCTCGCGCAGCGTGGCCACCGCGCGCCCGCACAGCGTCCGCACCCGGTCCAGCGGCAGCCCCAGCGCCGCCGACACCTGTTCCTCCGCGATGCCTTCGTGGAGCCGCAGCACCAGCACCAGGCGTTCCTGCGGCGGGAGCCGCTCGAGGAGGCCGCCCCGCGGACGCCGGTACCGCCAGGCGCGGTGGGCGAACAGCAGTGCCAGTTCCAGTCGTGCGTGGTCGTACGGGTCCTCGTCCCGCAGCCGCCGCCAGTCCGCGTACGTACGGGCCAGGGCGGAGACCAGCAGATCCTCCGCCACGGGCGCCGCATCGGGCGGTTCGGCGGTGAGCAGGGAAGCGGCATGCAGCAGCCGCCCGCCCGCTCCCGCGACGAACGCCTCGAACTCCCGGTCGCGGAGCCGATCCTGGTGCGACTGGTGCAGCACTGCCACTGTGGTTCGCCTCCCGTGCTCCCCATGGGACTCCAGGGGGAGCACCGGGCGCAAGAGGCGGGAGGGAGGCGCGGCGCCGCTCGGGCGGTGCCGCGGCGGCCCGTCACTTCGTGGGCGTTCCGGCCGTGAAGAGTGCCGAGTTGAACCGTGTGAGGAGCGAGCAGAAGGTGATGCGTTCCTGCTCGCCCCAGCCTTCGGTGAGCCGCTCCATCAGTTCGCGGCGCGAGGACCGCACCTGCTCCAGGCGTTCGGAGCCGCGCGCCGAGAGCTGGAGCACGACCGCGCGGCCGTCCTCCGGATGGGAGGTCCGCTTGACCAGCCCGGAGTCGACCAGCGGCGCCACCTGCCGGGTCACCGTCGAGGAGTCGATTCCCATGCCCGCGGCCAGGGCCTTCACACCCATCGGGCCTTCCCGGTCCAGACGGTGCAGCAGCAGGTAGGCGGCCCGGTCCATGGAGTTGCGGGCCTGGCCCACACCTCCCAGCCGGGTCTGCTCCGCGCGCCTGGCGAACAGGGCGACCTGGTGCTGCATGGCGTCGAGGACCGCCGCCTCGTGGGCGGAATCGGGTTCCCCCCGGGGAACCGCGTCCTCCAGGGGCGCCGGTGCCGCCTGCGGGGCGGGGGTGGGTTCGGGGGATCCGGTCGTCAGTTCCGGGTGCGTGGGCATGGCCGGGATGCTCGCTTCTCGGTGAGGGCACGGTACGGGCGACGGGGAGAGTCTGTGGACCACAGTACGCGTCCCGGCGCGCGCGGGTACCGCCGCAGCCGTCATCCGTCGCCGCCGCGCCACGGGCCGGCGCCGGGGTGCGGAAATTCACGCGCCCCTCGGTGCGGCGAGCTGCCAGACTGACTGCATGGCCACCAGCACGGACGAGGACCCCGCCGCCCCCCTGGCGGTGTCGGTCGACGACGTCCGCGCCGCGCAGCGGACCCTGTCCGGTGTGGCCCGGACGACCGCGCTGGAGGGGAGCAGGCACCTCTCCGAGCTGCTCGGCACCCCCGTCCACCTCAAGTGCGAGAACCTGCAGCGCACCGGTTCCTTCAAGGTCCGCGGCGCCTACGTGCGCATCGCCGGACTGCCGCCCGAGGACCGCGCCCGCGGCGTGGTGGCGGCCAGCGCCGGGAACCACGCGCAGGGCGTCGCCCTGGCCGCCGCGCTGCTGGGGGTGCGCTCCACGGTGTTCATGCCGGTCGGTGCCCCGCTGCCGAAGGTCGCGGCCACCCGCGAGTACGGGGCGCAGGTCGTGATGCAGGGGCAGGTCGTCGACGCGTCGCTGGAGGCCGCGCGGAAGTACGCGGCGGAGACCGGTGGGGTCCTCATCCACCCGTTCGACCACCCGGCCGTCGTCGCCGGGCAGGGCACCCTGGGCCTGGAGATCCTGGAGCAGTGCCCCGAGGTCCGCACCCTCGTGGTCGGCATGGGCGGCGGCGGTCTCGCGGCGGGCCTCGCCGTTGCCGTGAAGCAGCTCCGCCCCGACGTGCGGATCGTGGGTGTGCAGGCGGAGGGGGCGGCGGCGTACCCGCCGTCGCTGGCGGCGGGGCGGCCCGTCCCGCTGGAGCGGCTCTCCACCATGGCGGACGGCATCAAGGTCGGCCGGCCCGGCGAGGTGCCGTTCGGCATCGTCCGCGCGCTGGTCGACGAGGTCCGCACCGTCACCGAGGACGCCCTGTCCAGCGGGCTGCTGCTGTGCCTGGAACGGGCCAAGCTGGTCGTGGAGCCCGCGGGCGCCGCCCCGGTGGCGGCGCTGCTGTCGGATCCGGAGGGCTTCGAGGGGCCGGTCGTCGCCGTCCTGTCCGGCGGCAACGTCGACCCGCTGGTGCTCCAGCGCACCCTCCGGCACGGCATGGCGGCAGCCGGCCGCTACCTCTCGCTCCGCCTCCGGCTGTCCGACCGCCCGGGAGCGCTTGCCGCACTGCTGGGGGAGCTGTCAGTGGCTGACGCTAACGTGCTGGACGTGAGCCACGTACGTACCGATCCCCGGCTCGGCCTCGACGAGGTGGAGGTCGAGCTGCACCTGGAGACCAAGGGCCCGGAGCACTGCATCGAACTGTCCCGCACACTGCGGTCCGCGGGGTACACCGTCGTGAGCTGACCGCACGGCCGGGAGCCGGCCGATCCCGAGTACGCACCGCCGACGCGTGACGGAACGTCCCACGCCCGCACGCAACCGATCGCTTTCACCACCCATCCACGCAACGGGAGCCCACACATGCCAGGCGCCATCCACGCCGAAGGTCTGGTGAAGACCTTCGGCGACGTCAAGGCTCTGGACGGCATCGACCTCGATGTTCCCGAGGGGACCGTGCTCGGTCTCCTCGGGCCGAACGGTGCCGGCAAGACCACCACCGTCCGGGTCCTGACCACGCTGCTCCGGCCCGACCGGGGCCGCGCGATCGTCGCCGGTCTCGACGTCCTCGAACAGCCCACGCAGGTCCGCCGCTCCATCGGCCTCTCCGGACAGTTCGCCGCGGTCGACGAGTACCTCACCGGCCGGGAGAACCTCCGGATGGTCGGGCAGCTCTACCAGATGTCCGCAAGGGACGCGAAGGCCCGCGCGGCCGAGCTCCTGGAGCGCTTCAACCTCGCCGACGCCGCCGACCGCACCGCCAAGACCTACTCCGGCGGCATGCGCCGCCGCCTCGACCTCGCCGCCGCGCTGGTCGTCAGCCCGCCCGTGATGTTCATGGACGAACCGACCACCGGTCTCGACCCGCGGAACCGGCAGCAGCTGTGGGAGGTCATCGAGGAACTCGTGGCGGGCGGCACCACGCTGCTCCTCACCACCCAGTACCTCGAGGAGGCCGACCGGCTGGCCCACGACATCGCGGTCGTCGACCACGGGCGCGTCATCGCCCGCGGCACTTCGGACCAGCTCAAGGCACGGACGGGCGGCGAGCGGGTGGAGGTCGTCGTCCACGACCGCGAGACCCTCGGCACCGCCGAGTCGGTGCTGCGCGGCTTCGGCAAGGGCGAGACCCTGGTCGAGTCCCACACCCGCCGGATCACCGTCCCGGTCACCGGCGGCGCGAAACTGCTCGCCGAGGTCATCAGGGACCTCGACTCCCGAGGCGTCGAGATCGACGACATCGGCCTGCGCCGTCCCACGTTGGACGACGTCTTCATCTCCCTGACCGGCCACGCCGCCGAGGACAGCAAGAACTCCGGTGACTCCGGTGACTCCGGTGACTCCGGTGACACCGCGGACTCCGGGGAGACCGAGAACACCGGCGGCGCCGGCGCGGACGCCCGCGCGGCGGAAGACGTCCCGGAGGCGGGTGCCGTCGCGGACGCCGCCGGAAGCACGAAGGAGGAGAACCGGTGAGCGTCACCGAGACCACGACCCCCCGGGCGCAGCACATGCCGGTGCCCACGGGCGGCTTCCGCCAGTCCGTCAACGACTCGCTGATCGTCGCCAGGCGCAACCTCATCCGCATGATGCGGATCCCCGAAGTCGTCGTCTTCGGACTGATCCAGCCCATCATGTTCGTGGTGCTGTTCTCCTACGTCTTCGGCGGCTCCATCAACGTGCCCGGCGCAGGGCTGGACCCGGACGCCTACCGGGAGTTCCTGATGGCGGGCATCTTCGCGCAGACCGTCACCTTCGCGACGGCGGGTGCGGGCGCGGGCATCGCCGAGGACATGCACAAGGGGCTCGTCGACCGCTTCCGCTCGCTGCCGATGGCGCGCGGCGCCGTCCTCACCGGGCGCACCTTCGCCGACCTCGTGCAGACCGCCCTCACCCTCGTGGTGCTGGCACTGGTGGCGCTGCTGGTCGGTTGGCGCACCCACGAGAACGCGCTGAGCATCCTCGCCGGCTTCGGGCTGCTGCTCCTGCTCGGCTACGCCTTCACCTGGATCGGCGCACTCATCGGGCTGTCGGTGCGCACCCCGGAGGCCGCCACGTCGGGAGGGCTGATCTGGCTCTTCCCGCTGACCTTCGTCTCCAACGCGTTCGTGCCGTCGCAGAACATGCCGACCGTGCTGCGGCACATCGCCGAGTGGAACCCGTTCAGCGCGACCGTGCAGGCGGCGCGCGAGCTGTTCGGCAACATCCCGCCGGGCTACCCGGTGCCCGACGCCTGGCCGATGCAGCACCCGGCGTGGGCCTCGCTGATCTGGTCCGTGCTCATCGTCGCTCTCTTCCGCACGCTGGCCGTGCGGAAGTACAAGTCGGCCGCCGGCTGATCCGGCGGGGCACGTACGAAACGGCCGGGTCGGAACGCAGCGGCGTTCCGACCCGGCCGTTCCTGCGAGGCTGCGGCCCGGCGGCCGTGGCGCCTCGGTGCGCACTCAGCCCTGGTAGGGCTTGGCCTCCAGGATGCGGACGGAGGCCATCTTCCCGTTGGGGAGCTCGTACTCGGCGTCGGTGCCCACCTTGTTGCCGTTCACGCCGTTGCCCAGCGGCGACTGCGGCGAGTAGGTCTCGATGTCCGCGCTGGCGTATTCGCGGGAGGCCAGCAGGAAGGTCAGCGTGTCGTCCTCGTCGCCGTCGAAGGCGATCGTCACCACCATGCCGGGGGCGACCACGCCGGTGTCCGCGGGGGCCTCGCCGACCTTCGCGGTCTCCAGCAGCTGCTCGAGCTGGCGGACCCGCAGCTCCTGCTTGCCCTGCTCCTCCTTGGCCGCGTGGTACCCGCCGTTCTCGCGAAGGTCACCCTCCTCACGCGCCGCCTCGATCTTCTTGGCGATCTCCGTGCGTGCAGGACCCGACAGGTACTCCAGCTCGGCCTTGAGCTGGTTGTACGCCTCCTGGGTCAGCCAGGTGACGTTGTCGCTGGTCTGGGTCACGGTCGCTCCTCGTCGGTGCTGGGATATAAAGCAACGCCCTGCCCGTAAGGCTGCGCCGTGACGGGCGGGCGGAAACTACGAGCCTAACAATTCCGGTGCGGAAGTGAAGGACGGTGAACCTGCGGTGTCCGTCCGGTCCCGCGCGGTGGGGCGGCCCGGGCGGTCAGCCGGCCGCCTGGCAGCCGACCAGTTGCAGTCGCGCGGCCGGACCCGTGGTCCGCACGGTCACGACCGGATCGGCCCGTTCCGCATCGCTTGCGATGCGCACGTCCTTCCTGCCGACCACGCCGCCATCGCTACCCAGCACACGCACTGTGCACACACCGGCCACCTCGGCGTCCTTGTGGACCTCCAGCCTCGCCTCGACGGTGTCGTCCGTCACCTTGCGGAACGCGACCACCGAGCCGCTCACCTCCGTGCCGGCCACGTAGGCGTAGCCGAACCAGGCCACACCGGCCAGCACGAGCACCCCGAGCACCGCTCCGATGAGGCGCAGCGTGCGGTCGGACGCTGCGCGCGAGGCCGTCGGGGAGGACGACCCGTAGCGGCCCGCGGGAGGGCGGGGCGGCGTGTCGGGCATGTCGGTTCCTGGTGGGGCGGGGCGGGAATACGGCAGCAGGTTCGTCGGTCACTATAGAAGCCGTCTGACGCGACGAGACAACGAGGATCGAGCCTTGACTGAGCAGCTCCGA
>NZ_JBJZOM010000016.1:0-124109 GCF_047200695.1 Streptomyces callyspongiae | reverse complement strand
CGTCGGCGGGGTTCTGCTCTTTCGCCTTGCGGCGTGTCCACCACATTAGAGGATTTCCCGTCCCGACTCAAAATCGAGCCGACCGGGAGAAATTCCGGCATGCCGAAATCGCCCCGCAAGGGGAATCGCACTCACAACAGTGGGCGCCGCACACAGCGGCAAGAGGAGTCACCCGGAGACACAACGTCCCTGCGGCAACCCGAAGAACATTACAGCACGGCGCGCGACGCGATCAAACCGCCCTCGTATCCCCCGTTCGGATGATGACGGTGTGTCAATGTCCGCCGGTGCCCAGGTCCCTGCTGCGATCGCGCGCCGCCTCGATCGCAGCGAGGAACGCGGCGCGCACGCCGTGGTTCTCCAGCTCCCGGATGGCGTTGATGGTGGTGCCGGCCGGGGAGGTGACGTTCTCCCGCAGGGTCACGGGGTGCTCACCGCTGTCGCGGAGCATCCGGGAGGCCCCGATGGCTGCCTGCACGATCAGGTCGTGTGCCTTGTCCCGCGGCAGTCCGAGCAGGATGCCGGCGTCCGTCATCGCCTCGACCAGGAAGAAGAAGTACGCCGGTCCGGAGCCGGACAGTGCCGTGGCGGCGTCCTGCTGGGACTCCGGGACGCGCAGAGTCTTCCCCACTCCGCCGAAGATCTCCTCGGCACGGGCCAGGTGCTCCTCCCCCGCGTGGGTGCCCGCGGAGATCACCGACATCCCTTCGTCGACCAGCGCCGGGGTGTTGGTCATGACGCGGACCACGGGAGTGCCGGCGGTCAGCTGCTCCTCCACGCGGGTGGTGGGGACCCCCGCCGCCCCGCTGACGACGAGTCGGTCCGCCGGGAGGTGCGGCGCCAACTCCGCCAGCAGTGCGCCCATGTCCTGCGGCTTCACCGTGAGGATGAGTGTGTCGGCGTTCTTGGCCGCCTCCGCGTTGGAGACGCATTCGACGCCGTACCGGACGTGCAGTTCCCGGGCCCGTTCCTCGCGCCGCGCGGTGACCAGCAGCTGGGAGGCGTGGCGGCCTCCCCGGATCATGCCGGAGAGGAGGGCCTCCCCGATCTTTCCGGCGCCCAGGACGGCGATCTTCTGGGTCATGCGGTGCGCTCCTCGTCGGACGACGGTGGCCGCTGTGCGGGGACGATGCGGTGGACGGACGGACGGAGCCGCCGCCCCGGAGGCCATCGTCGCACCCGGGGCACGCGGACGCCGCCTGCGTCCGCGTGCCGGGACGGGGTTCACGCCGTGGTGTGCGACCCGCGCCCCCGCCCCCTGCTCCGGGCTCCGGCCCGTCCCGTCACTGGGTGCGGCGGCGGAGCGTCGCGGCACCGACGCCGAGGACGAGCAGGGCGCTGCCCGCCACGATCACCAGGTCCCGTACGTAGTCCCCGGTCAGGTCGGTGTGGGCGAGCACCTCGTTCATGCCGTCGACCGCGTACGACATCGGCAGCACGTTCGAGACGGCTTCGAGCACCGGCTGCATGGTGTCGCGGGGCGCGAACAGTCCGCACAGCAGGATCTGCGGGAAGATCACCGCGGGCATGAACTGGACGACCTGGAACTCGGAGTTGGCGAAGGCCGAGACGAAGAGCCCGAGTGCCGTTCCCAGCAGGGCGTCGAGCAGGGCGATGATCAGCAGCATCCAGGGCGCACCGGCGAACTGGAGGTCGAGGAGCCAGATCGCGACGCCCGTGGCGAGCGAGGCCTGGACGACGGCCAGGGTGCCGAAGGCCAGGGCGTAGCCCAGGATCAGGTCTCCCTTGCCCAGCGGCATGGCGAGCAGGCGTTCCAGGGTGCCGGAGGTGCGCTCGCGCAGCGTGGCGATGGAGGTCACCAGGAACATCGTGACGAGCGGGAACACTCCCAGCAGCGAGGCGCCGATACCGGCGAACGCCCGCTCGTCGCCGTCGAAGACCAGGAACAGCAGGCACAGCAGCAGTACCGGCACGAACAGCAGGAGCGCGATGGTGCGCGGGTCGTGGGCGAGCTGCCGGAGTACGCGGCGGGCCGTGGCGAGGGTGCGGGTGGCGTTCATGCGCGGGTTGCCTCTTCCTGGGTTCGGGCGTGGTCGACGAGGTGGAGGAAGGCGTCCTCGACGGTCCGGGTTCCGGTGTGGGCACGGAGGCCCTCGGGGGTGTCGTCGGCGAGGATCTGCCCCGCCCGCATGAGCAGCAGGCGTCCGCAGCGGTCCGCCTCGTCCATGACGTGCGAGGAGATGAGCATGGTGGCGCCGCGTTCCCGGACGATGCGGTGGAAGAGGTTCCACAGGTCGCGGCGGAGCACCGGATCGAGCCCGACGGTCGGTTCGTCCAGGACCAGCAGGTCGGGTGTGCCGAGGAGGGCGACCGCCAGCGAGACGCGGGAGAGCTGCCCGCCGGAGAGGGTTCCGGCCAGCGCGTCGGCGTGCGAGGTGAGGTCGACGTCGGCGAGCGCGCTGTCGATCCGGCCGGGGCGGTCGCGCCGTGGAATGCCGAGCACGGCGGCGAAGTAGTCGAGGTTCTGGCGGGCCGTCAGGTCGAGGTAGACCGACGGGTCCTGGGTGACGTAGCCGACGCGGGAGCGCAGCGGCGCCGATCCGGCCGGGGCGCCGAGGACGTCGAGCTCCCCGGTGACCTTCGCCTGCGTGCCGACGATGGCACGCATGAGGGTGGACTTGCCGCAGCCGGAGGGGCCGAGCAGGCCGGTGACCGTCCCGGCGGGGACCTGGAAGGCCAGGTCGTCCAGCACGGTACGGCCACCGCGCACGACGCTGAGGTCCCGTGCGCGGACGGCGGGCATGGCAGTATTCATCATGTGTTGAATAATGCGTGCCGCCGAGGGTGGCCGTCAAGACGGATCCGCACCCTGTCCGCACCGTCCGCCCCCGCCTTCCGACGGGCGGAATCGTTATCGGGCACCACGGGGTGTGAATCGACGCAATACGCCGCAGCGGCGCCGCAACCGGACTTGACCCGCGAGTCACCCCTCACGAGGCTGTGACACCTCCCCCCACCTCATGTCCATGACTCTGTTCCAGAGGTGCCGTCATGCCTTCACGCTTCCTGAGAACCACCCGCCGGTGCGCCACTGCGCCCCTCGCCGCCTCGATCGTGCTCCTCGCCGGAGCAGCTCCCGCACTCGCGGACGACGCCACCTACACCGTGGAGCTGCGACAGGAACTCCCCACCACTGCCACCTCCGGCAGCGGCGGCGTGCCGCAGGAGTCCCGGTCGGGCTGCCCGGGCGTCCCGGACGGCAAGGACGGCTGGCACTTCGTGCTGCCCGGCAACAGCAGCGAGTTCGTCGAACTGGACGTGACCTTCGAGCCCGGGGGCCGGCAGGTGATCACGGACTTCGGGCCGCCGTCCGCCAAGCACGCCTACGCGGCCTCCGAGCCCGGCGCCGAACTGGTCGACGTGTCGGCGCAGGTGCAGGGCGGTGAGCTGGAGCTGTTCAACCTCTCCCACACCTGCCCCGCGGACACCGCACCGGACAACCCGGGTGAGGAGCCGACGGACGAGCCCACCGAGGAGTCCACCGACGAACCGACGGACGAGCCCACCTCGGAGCCCTCGGACGAGCCGGCGCCCGACGGATCGGACAGCCCGGAGACCCAGCCCGAGCCGACCGTCTCCGCATCCGGCTCCCCGGCCGTCGCCGGCGGCCAGATCGGGGACGACAGCCCGGAGGGCGACCTGGCCACGACGGGTTCCAGTGCACCGGTGGGCGCCCTGGCGGCGGGCGCGGCGGTGCTGGTCGGCGCGGGAGGCTACCTCGTGATGCGGCGCCGCAAGGCCGCCCGGCAGGACTGAGCACACCCGCGTCCTCGCGGCGCGGAACAGCGGTGGTGTCGCCCCCGGCGGAAGCGGGGCGGCACCACCGACGTGTCAGGAGCCGCCGTCGGGCCGCGCGGGCTCGACCCGGCGGCCCGGGGCGGCCGAGGTGACCGCCCGCCGCGTCTCGGTGATCTCCTCCACGGTGCGCTGCTGGAGCGCCACGTTGTCCTCGAGCAGCTGCGCGTACTTCTGCGCCAGGTGCTTGTACTGCTCCTCCCGCGCGATCGACGCCCGCGCTCGCCACGTCGCCGCCACCTGCCACACCACGACGATGAGCAGCAGGAAGAACCCGCCCGCACCGACGGCTCCGACGATCTCCGCACCGTCCGTCACTGCGCTCGTCTCCTCCATGTCGCCTCCTCCGTCGAAGGGGCCGGGGCCGGCCCCTCCCGAGAACGTCGCACGGGCGGCCCGGCAGGGCGGGCAGGACGAGCGGAAACCGGGGAGGTCTCAGGGATGTCCCCTACGCCGGCCCGGGGCGGGTCAGCGCCTGCGCCGCCGCTTCGCGGGGTTGCCGGTGCGCGAGGAGCGGCGGCGCCGGTGGCGTGCGAGGGCCTGTTCGTAGTCCTCCCGCAGCAGCTTCTCGCCGGGCGCCTCGACCAGGCTGCGCAGGGCGTACGCGAGCAGGACGCCGATGAACCCCACGATCATGAGGCTGCGGAAGGCGCGCTCCCGCGTCTCGTCCAGCGCGTCGGGCCGCCGCGTCCAGCGCTTCATGCTGCGGGAGAAGGCCAGCGAACTGCAGACGGCGAAGGTGACCACGGTCATCACCCGGACCGTCCCGCCCACCTGCGCGACTGCCAGCCCCTGGTACGCGAGCCGCAGCGCCACGGCGCCGACCGCGGCCAGCAGCAGCGCGCCCAGGCCCAGCAGCAGCCGGCGCAGGGCGTAGCCGCCGGAGTGGTCGACCCAGGTCGTGCCGTGGAACAGGAGCTGTCCGGGGCGCGGACGGTTCGGGTCCTCGTCGGTGTACTGGGCGTCGCTCATGCGGTCGATTATGACGGGCGCCCGACGCGGGGTGGTGCCGGGCCGTGCCCGGAGGCTCAGCCGCCCAGCAGCGAGACGTCCCGGACCGCGCCCTTGTCCGCGCTGGTGGCCATGGCGGCGTACGCACGCAGCGCGGTCGAGACCTGGCGCTCGCGGTTCCGGGGGGCGTAGCGGCCGCCCAGGGCTTCGCGGCGCGCGGCCAGTTCGTCCTCGGGAACCATCAGTTCCATGGTCCGGGCGGGGATGTCGATGCGGATGGGGTCGCCGTCCTCGACGAGGGCGATCGTGCCGCCGGCGGCCGCCTCGGGGGAGGCGTGGCCGATGGAGAGGCCGGAGGTGCCGCCGGAGAAGCGGCCGTCGGTGATCAGTGCGCATTTCGCGCCGAGGCCGCGTCCCTTGAGGAAGGAGGTGGGGTAGAGCATCTCCTGCATGCCCGGTCCGCCCTTGGGGCCCTCGTAGCGGATGACGACGACGTCGCCCTCCTTGACCTGCTTGCCCAGGATCCGCTCGACGGCCTCCTCCTGGGACTCGCAGACGACGGCGGGCCCCTCGAAGGTCCACACCGACGGGTCGACGCCCGCGGTCTTCACCACGCAGCCGTTCTCGGCGAGGTTGCCGTGGAGGACGGCGAGTCCGCCCTCCGTCGAGTAGGCGTGCTCGATGTCGCGGATGCAGCCGCCGGAGGCGTCGGTGTCCAGGGAGTCCCAGCGTTCCGACTGCGAGAAGGCGGTCGCGGAGCGGACGCAGCCGGGCGCCGCGTGGAACAGTTCGATCGCCTCGGCGGACGCCGAACCGCCGCGGATGTCCCACTGCTTGAGCCAGTCGGCGAGGGAGGCGCTGTGCACGGTGTGGACGTCCTCGTTGAGCAGTCCGGCGCGGTTCAGCTCGCCGAGGATGGCGGGGATGCCGCCGGCGCGGTGCACGTCCTCCATGTAGTACGAGCCGTTGGGCGCGACCTTGGTCAGGCACGGCATGTGGCGCGAGAGGGCGTCGATGTCGGGCATGGTGAAGTCCAGCCCGGCCTCCTGGGCGGCGGCCAGCAGGTGCAGGATCGTGTTGGTGGAGCCGCCCATGGCGATGTCGAGGGCCATGGCGTTCTCGAAGGCGGCGCGCGAGCCGACGCTGCGCGGCAGGACGGTCGCGTCGTCCTCCTCGTAGTGGCGCCGCGTGATGTCCACGACGGTCCGGCCCGCGGCCTCGTACAGCTCCTTGCGCGCGGTGTGGGTGGCGAGCGTGGAGCCGTTGCCCGGCAGCGAGAGGCCGATGGCCTCGGTGAGGCAGTTCATGGAGTTGGCCGTGAACATGCCCGAGCAGGAGCCGCAGGTCGGGCAGGCGTTCTCCTCGATGAGGGCCATGTCGTCGTCGGAGACCTGCTCGTTGGCGGAGTCGGCGATCGCGGAGATCAGATCCAGCTTGCGGACCGTGCCGTCGACGAGGGTGGCCGTGCCGGACTCCATGGGCCCGCCGGAGACGAAGACGGTGGGGATGTTGAGCCGCATCGCGGCCATCAGCATGCCGGGGGTGATCTTGTCGCAGTTGGAGATGCAGATCAGTGCGTCGGCGCAGTGCGCCTGCGTCATGTACTCGACGGAGTCGGCGATGAGGTCGCGGGAGGGCAGCGAGTAGAGCATCCCGCTGTGGCCCATGGCGATGCCGTCGTCGACCGCGATGGTGTTGAACTCGCGCGGCACTCCGCCCGCCGCCTTGATCGCGTCGGACACGATCCGCCCGACGGGCTGCAGGTGGGTGTGACCCGGCACGAACTCGGTGAAGCTGTTGGCCACGGCCACGATGGGCTTGCCGAAGTCCTCACGCTCCACGCCCGCGGCGCGGAGGAGGGCGCGGGCACCCGCCATGTTGCGGCCGTGCGTGACGGTGCGGGACCTCAGCTCGGGCATCGGGCTCACTCCCTGATCGGCGTCGTCGCGGCCCCCGGCGCACAGAGTGCGACTCCGAGGTTACGCCCGAGCGTACGCCCGTCGGCCCGGGATCCGGACACGCCTCCCGGATGCCGAGACAGCGGGGCCGCTGCGCGGCTCAGTCGGCCGAGGCTCCGGTCAGATGGTGCTGCACGACGGGGGTGAGGCGTGCGATCAGTTCCTCCGGGTCCGCGGAGGCGAGCGGTTCGATGCGGATCACGTACCGCAGCAGCGCGGTGCCGACCAGCTGGGCCACCGCGAGTTCCACGCGCTCGTGCCCGTCCGGGCCGGGGAACTGCTGAGCGAGGCGGTTGACCAGGTTCCGGGCGACGAGGCCGCGGAAGATCCCCGCCGCCGTCTCGTTGTTCACCGCGGACCGCACGATCGCCAGCAGCGGCTCACGGGTCGCGGGGTTCTCCCACAGACCGAAGACGAACCGGACCAGCCGTTCCCCGGCCTCGTCGGGTCGCGCGGCGGCGACCTCGTCCGGCCCGGTCAGGGCGGGTGCGAACGCGTTCTCCACGGCCGCCTCGAAGACCTGCTCCTTGCTGCCGAAGTAGTGGTGCACCAGCGCGGGGTCGACGTGCGCGGCCCGGGCGATGCCGCGGATCGAGGCCTTGTCGAAGCCGCGTGCGGCGAACTCGGCGCGTGCGGAGGCGACGATGCGTTCCCGCGCGGGCGGCTCGCCCGAGGTCCGTGCCGTGGCGGACGGCCGGCCGCGCCGTCGCGGTCCGGGCCCCGCCGGTGCCGCGCGGGGGGCGCCGTCCCGCCCTTCGCGGGGCGTCACGACCGCCTCGCACGGAACGACGACGGCCCGCCGCTTCCCGGACTGCCCGCGGCGAGATGGTGGCGGGCGTAGGCGAGCGCCTCCGCGAGGTCGGCCTCACGTTCGGCGGCCGACATCGCCCGCCGGGTGTTGACCTCGATCACGACGTGGCCGTCGAACCCGCTGCCGCCGAGGTGCGTCAGCAGTTCCGCGCACGGCTGCGAGCCGCGCCCCGGCACGAGGTGCTCGTCCTTGGCCGAGCCGTTGCCGTCGGCGAGGTGCACGTGGCCCAGCCGGTCGCCCATCCGCTCGACCATGGCGAGCGTGTCGCTCCGCGACGTCGCGCTGTGCGACAGGTCGAGGGTGAAGTGCCGGTAGTCGTCGTTGGTCGGGTCCCAGTCGGGGGCGTACGCGAGCATCTCGCGGTCCCGGTAGCGCCAGGGGAACATGTTCTCCACCGCGAAACGCACATCGGTCTCGTCGGCCATCCGCCACACGCCGCTCACGAACTCCCGGGCGTAGGCCCGCTGCCAGCGGAAGGGCGGGTGCACGACGACGGTGGACGCACCGAGGCTCTCCGCCGCGGAGCGGGCGCGCTGCAGCTTGGTCCAGGGGTCCTTGGACCAGACGCGCTGCGTGATCAGAAGACACGGCGCGTGCACCGCGAGCACGGGCACGCCGTGCAGGTCGGAGAGGCGGCGGAGCGCGTCCACGTCCTGGCTGACGGGGTCGGTCCAGACCATGACCTCCACACCGTCGTACCCGAGCCGGCCGGCTATCTCGAACGCCGCGGCGGTGGATTCCGGGTAGACGGAGGCCGTGGACAGAGCCACCTTCGGCCCGGCTCCCGGATGTCCCTTCGCAGGTCCGAGCCGGTCTGCGTCCGCGTCCGCTTCCCACGGGGATGCTGCTGCCACGGAGGACAGCCTACGGCCGGGCGGCTGCGGTCCGGGCGGACGTCCGCGTCACGCACGTCGCCCGGGCACCGCGGAAGCTGCCCGTCAGGGCCGCGCCGACGGCGTTGAGCTGCGATTCCCCGGTCCGCCGCAGGTGGGGCCGCCACGGCGAGGACGCGGACGTGACACCGCTCACGGTGCCTGCGGGCGGGCGTGCCCTCCCCCCTGCGGGCCGGAGACGCGCACCACGTCCTGGCGCAGGTGGTCCAACCGGCGGAGGATGACGCCCTCCCGCAGTGCCCAGGGGCAGATCTCCAGGGTGTTGACGCGGAAGAGGTCCATCACCCCCTCCGCTACCAGCGCCCCTGCGACCAGCTGCTCCGCCCGCCCCTGCGAGACGCCCGGCAGTTCCGCCCGCTCGTGCGCCGGCATGGCGGCGAGCTTCGGCACCCACTCGTCCAGCGAGGTGCGGGCCAGTTCCCGCTGCGCGTACAGGCCCTCGGCGGAGCGGGCCGCGCCCGCGAGACGGGCGAGCTGCTTGAACGTCTTCGAGGTGGCCACCACGTGGTCCGGTTTGCCGAAGCGCGTGAACTCCCCGACGATGCGGGCGATCTCGGCCCGCACGTGGCGCCGGAGGCCGCGGACGTCCTCGGGCGCCGGCGGGTCGCCGGGCAGCCGGGCCGCCGTGAGGCGCCCCGCCCCCAGCGGCAGCGACACGGCCGCGTCCGGTTCCTCGTCCAGTCCGTAGGCGATCTCGAGCGAGCCGCCGCCGATGTCGACGACCAGCAGGCGCCCCGAGGACCACCCGAACCAGCGGCGGACGGCGAGAAAGGTGAGCCGCGCCTCGTCCTCCCCCGACAGGACCTCCAGCTTCACGCCGGTCTCCGCGGTGACGCGCTCCAGCACCTCGTCCGCGTTCGCCGCGTCCCGCACCGCGGAGGTCGCGAAGGGCAGGACGGACTCGACGCCCTGGTCCTCGGACACCTCCAGCGCCTCGGAAACGGTGGAGATCAGCCGGTCGATCCCTTCCTCCCCTATGGCCCCCTCGTGGTCGAGCAGCTCAGCCAGTTTCAACTCCGCCTTGTGCGAGTAGGCGGGAAGGGGACGCGCACCGGGGTGCGCGTCCACCACCAGCAGATGGACCGTGTTCGAACCCACATCCAGGACACCGAGCCTCATGGGGAGCAACGCTAGCGGGCCCGGGCCGCCGGGCGCTTACCCTGTGCGGTGTGGGTAAGACGAAAGCCGCGAAGCGGCGGAAGCAGGACGGCGACCGGGCCTCCCCGGCGCGCAGCGGGCCGCGCGCCGAAGAGGTCGATCAGGACTTCGCCCGTGCCTGGGTGGAATTCCCCGACCCGGCGGACGACGAACAGGTCTTCCGCTGCGACCTCACCTGGCTGACCTCCCGGTGGCAGTGCATCTTCGGACAGGGATGCCAGGGGATCAGCAGCGGCCGCTCCGCGGACGGCTGCTGCACCCTGGGCGCGCACTTCTCCGACGAGGAGGACGAGCGCCGCGTCGCCGAACACGCCGCACGGCTCACGCCCGAGCTGTGGCAGTTCCACGACGTCGCCCAGGAGTCGGGCTGGGCCGAGGAGAACGAGGACGGCGAGCGCCAGACCCGGCGCTGGCGGGGAGCCTGCATCTTCCACAACCGTCCCGGCTTCCCCGGGGGCGCGGGCTGCGCACTGCACACCCTCGCGCTGCGCGAGGGGCGGGAGCCGCTGGAGACGAAGCCGGACGTGTGCTGGCAGCTGCCGGTGCGCCGCACCTTCGAGTGGGTCGAGCGGCCGGACGGCGAGCAGGTGCTGTACGTCTCGATCGGGGAGTACGACCGCCGCGGCTGGGGGCCGGGCGGCCACGACCTGCACTGGTGGTGCACCTCGGCGCCCTCGGCGCACGGCGCGGGCAAACCGGTGTACGAGTCCTACCGCCCGGAGCTGATCGAGCTGATGGGAGAGGCCGCGTACCACGTACTGGTCGGCTTCTGCGAACAGCGGCTCGCCGCCCAGCTGCCGTTGGTGGCACCGCACCCGGCGGATCCGGAGCAGCGGTAGCCCCGGCGGGCGCACGGGCGGCCGGGCACGGCCGGCAGCACTAGCTGCCGCCCGTGCCGGGTTCCGATTGCGAGGCGCTGGGAGTCGGCTCAGGGTCCGGCGTCGGCGAGGCGTCACCGGTCGCCGACGGGTCCGGCGACGGCTCGGGCTCCTCCGACGGCTCGGGGTCCGGTTCCGGATCCGGGGACGGCGTCGGCTCCGCGGAGGTGGGCGGCTGCTCCGTGCCTCCCCCCGGGTCCTGCGGCCCGCCGCCGGGTTGCTGGCCGCTGCTTCCGCGCCCCTCCAGGGTGACGACGGCGCCGACCGGTCCGATGCCGATCCGCGCCGACCAGGCGCCCGCGGGCTCGCGCGCCTCGACGACGGACACCACGACGGACACCGACTCGCCGGGTTCCAGAACACCCGCGGACCGGCTCAGCACCAGCCAGTCGGCGCCGGTGGACGCCGACCAGCGGACGGTGGCGTCGCCGGTGGCGGTGAGGGTGATCAGCGTGCCCGAACCGGTCGGAGCCGCTTCGACCGTGAGACTGCGCCGCAGTGCCGAAGGGCTGCGGGAGGAACTGCCGTCGCCCCCTTCGACACGGACGTCGACACGTGACGCGGAACCGCCCTTGCTGTGCCGGCCCGGCCCCGGCTCGACCCTGCCGACGTTCTGGTACACCGGCTCGCCCGCGGCCTCCGGCGCATCCCGCTCGGTGGAGGAGACCGGCGAGGTGCTGCGCCCCTCCCCGGTGAGCGGGGCCCCGCGGTAGGCCGCCCAGAGCGCGAGCACGGGAGCGGCGATCACGGTGGCGACGACTGTCGTGGTGACGGCGCGGCTGCGCAGCCGTTCGCGGCGCGCGGCCCGGTCCTTGACCTCGGCCGGGAAACCGTTCCTGCCGAAGCGGGGGCTGTGCTGGCACCGGGCGCGCTGCGCGGCACGGACCGCAGCGTGAACGGCCGGGCGCGGCGCCTCGAGCAGGGCCAGGGCTCCCGGACCGGTCGGTGCCGTGCCGGGCCATCCCAGATCGGCCATCGCCCGCTCGGCGGCCCGGCGGCACTCCGCGCACTCGTCGACGTGGCGGACGAGTTCCCGGCGCAGCCCGGAACCCATCAGCAGACGGTCGTCCCCGGAGAGGCGTCCGACCAGTGGGCAGCCGCCCGACTCGACCACGGCCAGTGCGGCACGGGTGCGTTCCACCTCGCAGGCGGCGCTGGTGAGCAGATCCCCGGCGGCCTCGCGGGTGAGGGAGAGTGCCGCCGCGACCTCCCGGGTGGGCAGCCCGTGCCGCACGGAGAGTTCCAGGGCCTCGCGCTGCTCCGGGGTGGTGCCTGCCGCCTCTGGCCAGGCGAGGGCGGCGAGTTCGCGACGGCGCTGCGTGGCGGCCGCACCCGAGACCTGGTGCGGGACGGCGGGTTTGCGCCCCGCCCGGCTCTGCTGGGCGAGCCGCCGCAGGCAGGCCCACCGGGCGAGGGCGTACAGCCAGGGGCGGTGCATCCCGCGGTCGGCGGGAGCACGGCCGCGGGCGTGCTGGCGCTCGGCCACGGCGAGCGCCTCTCCCAGCGCGGCGGTGGCGCTGTCGTGCTCGCACATGACCGACAGGCAGTAGGTGAACAGTCCGTCCAGGCAGGCCTCGTAGCGCTCCGGGCGCGGAGCGGGCGTGGGCCGGCGCACCGGGTGCGCCCGGTGTGCGCCGGTGGTGTGCGTGGAGTGCTCGCGCCTGTTGCTCATTCGGCGACGGTAGGACGGAAGCACCGCACGGCCCGACCCACTTGAGCCGTTTTCATGCTTCCGTGTCGCCATCTCGCCCGAAGGGGTAATCCGGGCGTACCCGGGGTGACGCCGGATCGGTTCCGCGTTCGACACCGGAGGAGGACCGCGGCCCCCGGCAGCCGCGGGGCCGCACCTCCGGGTCCGGGTCCCGGAGGGAGGGGCGCAGGGGGGCGCGGGATCGGACCGGACCGCCGGAGGGGCTGTCGGCGCACGCGGCTACGGTGAACGTCATGGCTGCCCGCAAGTCGTCCGCCAGGGACCGTCCTTCCTACCGCTGCACGGAGTGCGGCTGGACCACCGCCAAGTGGCTCGGCCGCTGCCCCGAGTGCCACGCCTGGGGCACCGTCGAGGAGACGGGCGGAGCACCCGCCGTGCGGACCACCGCCGCCTCGCGCGTCGCGACCCCGGCCCTGCCGATCGGCCAGGTGGACGGCCGGCAGGCGACCGCGCGCGGCACGGGCGTCCCCGAACTCGACCGGGTGCTGGGCGGCGGTCTCGTCCCCGGGGCGGTGGTGCTGCTCGCCGGCGAGCCGGGCGTGGGCAAGTCGACACTGCTGCTGGACGTCGCGGCCAAGGCGGCCGGCGAGCAGGCGCGCACCCTGTACGTCACGGGTGAGGAGTCCGCGGGTCAGGTACGGCTGCGTGCCGACCGCATCGGCGCAATCAGTGACCACCTCTTCCTGACCGCGGAGACGGACCTGTCCGCGGTACTCGGACACCTGGACGAGGTCAAGCCCTCGCTGCTGGTCCTGGATTCGGTGCAGACCGTGGCCTCGCCCGAGATCGACGGCGCGCCCGGGGGCGTGGCGCAGGTCCGGGAGGTGGCCGGGGCACTGATCCGGGCCTCGAAGGAGCGCGGCATGTCCACCCTGCTGGTGGGCCATGTCACCAAGGACGGCGCCATCGCCGGCCCGCGGCTGCTCGAGCACCTGGTGGACGTGGTGCTGCACTTCGAGGGCGACCGGCACGCCCGGCTGCGCCTGGTGCGCGGGGTGAAGAACCGCTACGGCGCGACCGACGAGGTCGGCTGCTTCGAACTGCACGACGAGGGAATCACCGGTCTCGCCGACCCCTCCGGACTGTTCCTCACCCGGCGTGACGAACCGGTGCCGGGCACCTGCCTGACGGTCACGCTCGAGGGGCGGAGGCCGCTCGTCGCCGAGGTGCAGGCGCTGACGGTGGACACGCAGATCCCCTCCCCCCGGCGGACCACGTCCGGCCTGGAGACCTCGCGGGTGTCGATGATGCTCGCGGTGCTGGAGCAGCGGGGGCGGATCAACGCCCTCGGCAAGCGCGACATCTATACGGCGACCGTCGGTGGCGTGCGGCTGTCGGAGCCCGCCGCGGACCTCGCGGTGGCCCTGGCGCTGGCGAGCGCCGCGGGCGACACACCGTTGCCGCAGAATCTCGTGGCGATCGGCGAGGTGGGTCTGGCAGGCGAGGTGCGGCGTGTCACGGGCGTGCAGCGGCGGCTGGCGGAGGCGTCCCGGCTGGGCTTCACGCACGCGCTGGTGCCCGCCGACCCGGGCCGTGTCCCGCCCGGCATGCGCGTGCGGGAGGTGGCCGACGTGGGTGAGGCGCTGCGGGTGCTGCCGGCGGGCCGGCAGCGGACCGGGAAGGCCGCGGGGGCCCAAGAGCCCCAACAGGAGGAGACCCGCCGGTAGACTTTTCCCCGGTCTCGCCCGTCGGCGGCGTCACGGTGCGCGGCACGTGTGTACGACAATCACGTACGAGAGCCTGTGCAGGCGTGGCCGTACCCGCGAGTGCGCGACGAACCCGACGCCGACAGGCACCGCACGACCGAAGGAGTCCAGTGGCAGCCAACGACCGGGCAACGACTCCAGGCAGGACCGGCAGCAGCTCCCGAGCCGACAGCCTGATGCGCGCCTCGCTGAGCGCGGTCGCCCCCGGCACAGCCCTGCGCGACGGACTCGAGCGGGTGCTGCGCGGAAACACGGGCGGACTCATCGTCCTCGGCATGGACCGGACGGTGGAGTCGCTGTGCACGGGCGGGTTCGTCCTCGACGTGGACTTCACCGCCACCCGGCTCCGCGAGCTGTGCAAGCTGGACGGCGCGCTGATCCTCGACCGCGACATCACCAAGATCGTCCGGGCGGGCGTGCAGCTCGTGCCGGACGCCGCGATCCCGACGGAGGAGACCGGTACCCGTCACCGCACGGCGCAGCGGGTCTCCATCCAGACCGGCTGTCCGGTGGTGTCGGTCAGCCAGTCGATGCGGCTGATCGCCCTGTACGTGGGCGGGCAGCGGCGGGTGCTGGAGGACTCCGCCGCCATCCTCTCCCGCGCCAACCAGGCGCTCGCCACGCTGGAGCGGTACAAGCTGCGGCTGGACGAGGTGGCGGGCACGCTGTCCGCCCTGGAGATCGAGGATCTGGTGACCGTCCGGGACGTCTCGGCCGTCGCGCAGCGCCTGGAGATGGTGCGGCGCATCGCCACCGAGATCGCCGAGTACGTGGTGGAGCTGGGGACCGACGGCCGTCTGCTGTCGCTGCAGCTCGACGAACTGATCGCCGGTGTGGAGCCGGAGCGGGAACTCGTCGCCCGGGACTACGTGCCGCAGCCCGGGACCACGGGGCGGCGTGCCCGCACCGTGGTGGAGGCGCTGGGCGAACTGGACCGGCTCACGCACACCGAACTCCTGGAACTGCCGACGGTGGCGCGTGCGCTCGGGTACTCGGGGTCGCCGGAGACGCTGGACTCGTCGGTGTCGCCGCGCGGGTTCCGGCTGCTGGCCAAGGTGCCGCGGCTGCCCGGCGCGGTGATCGACCGGCTCGTGGACCACTTCGGTGGGCTGCAGAAGCTGCTCGCGGCCAGTGTGGACGACCTGCAGACGGTGGACGGCGTGGGCGAGGCCCGCGCGCGCTCGGTGCGGGAGGGGCTGTCGCGGCTCGCGGAGAGCTCGATCCTCGAACGCTACGTCTGACGAACTCCCCGCCCTCCGGCGGGAAGGCCCCCGGGGCGTCCGCCGTTCACGCGTTCTTCAGGACGAGATCGGTCCGCTTCGTCGTCAGGCCCGGGACCTCGGCCTCGATCTCGTACTCGCCCGCGGGGGCCTTCCCGCCGGAGGGCGAGGCGCACTGGGGCTTGCTGCGCTCGCGGTCCCACTCCAGGTCGTGCACCGAGGTGCCGCCCGCCGGGACCTCGACCCAGGCGGCCGCGCGGCTCGGCGGGCAGTCCGCGGAGGACCACACCCGCTGCCCGTCGGCGTCGGTGACGGTGACGACGGTCGCGGTGCGGCCGAGGTCGACCCGGCACGCCCGGTCGCCGTCGTTGCGCAGCGTCAGCTTCAGGGTCGGTGTCTCGTCGGGCCGGTAGGTGGGCTGCAGGCTGCGGAAGCGGACGGTGACGTCGCCGCGGGCGCAGTCGGGCGTGCCCGCCGTGGCCGGGATGCCGTCGCCGCCGGTGAGACTGCCGCTGGAGCCCGGGAGGGCCCCGCCGGACCCGGAGTCACCTGCGGACCCCGAGGAGCCCGTCGAGCCCTCGCCCGAGCCGCCCGCGCCGCCCCCGGAGCCCTCCGCGCCGCTGTCGGCGTCGTCGCGGCCGCCGGGGCGCTCGGTGACCGGCGGCACCGAGTCGGTCGGGCCGGGCGTGATCGGATCGTCGGGCCCGCGGCTCTCGTGGCCGCCGCCCGGTGCCTTCTGGCTCTGCGGACCGGTGTCCGAGCCGAGACCGAGCGCCCACACGGCGGCCAGTACCAGCACCCCCATCAGGGCAAGCGCAACGGCCCTCCGCCGCCAGTAGATTGCGGAGGGAAGCGGTCCGATCGGATTGCGCAGTGATCCCACGGCGGAAACCTTACGAGACATCAGGCGCCCCACGACCCCCACCCGCCGCCGGATCGGGCAACTTTTCCGATGAGCGGGCCGTGGCAGGGGCCCGGATGCGGTCCCGGCGGCCCGCCGAAAGGTTTTGCGCGTGCACCCGGGGGACCTCGCCGCGTGCCCTTTTCAGTGCCGCGCGACGCCGTGCAAGGATCGATGGGCCATGACTGCGACCACTGAGACAGCCGCGAACGCGACCCCGGACCACGACCGGACAGACCTTCACACACCAGTCGTCGACTGGTTCGATGCGCATGCCCGTGACCTTCCCTGGCGTCGCCCCGAAGCGGGTGCCTGGGGAGTCATGGTGAGCGAGTTCATGCTGCAGCAAACCCCTGTGAACCGGGTGCTGCCGGTGTACGAGCAATGGCTCGAACGCTGGCCGAGACCCGCCGACCTTGCCGCCGAGGCACCGGGGGAGGCCGTACGCGCCTGGGGCCGGCTGGGCTACCCCCGGCGCGCGCTGCGGCTGCACGGCGCCGCTGCCGCCATAGCGGAACGGCACGGCGGCGACGTCCCCAAGAAGCACGCCCAGTTGCTGGCGCTGCCCGGCGTCGGCGAGTACACCGCGGCCGCGGTGGCCTCGTTCGCCTACGGCCAGCGCCACGCGGTACTGGACACCAACGTGCGCCGGGTCTTCGCGCGGGCCGTGACCGGCCGCCAGTACCCGCCGAACGCCACCACGGCGGCCGAGCGCAAGCTGGCGCGGGCCCTCGTCCCGGAGGACGAGAAGCTGGCCGCCCGGTGGGCGGCCGCCACCATGGAGCTGGGCGCGCTGGTGTGCACGGCGCGCAGCCCGGAGTGCGGCCGCTGCCCGATCGCCTCGCAATGCGCGTGGCAGCTCGCGGGTGCGCCCGAGCACCAGGGGCCACCGCGCCGCACCCAGGCCTACGCGGGCACCGACCGCCAGGTGCGGGGCAGGCTGCTGGCGGTGCTGCGCGAGGCGACGGCTCCCGTGCCGCAGGTGGTGCTGGACCGCGTCTGGCACGAGCCGGTGCAGCGCGCCCGCGCGCTGGACGGCCTGGTGGCGGACGGTCTGGTGGAACCGCTGGCCGGCGGCACCTACCGGCTGCCGCAGACCTGACCCCGCCCCGCCCGGCACGTCCCCTGCTGCCTCCGCCGACCGGCGGGGGCAGCAGGGCGTGCGACCTGGGCCGGGCACCGGTCGCGCGGGCCGTTCCTCCGGTACGGTCGGTCGTGACGGTCCACGGTGGACGGTCAACGGCGCTCGCAGGGGGATGCATGTCGCAGGATCGGAATCTCCGCGCCTCGGACGCCGACCGCGAACAGGTCGTGCAGGAGCTGGGCGACCACCTCGCCGCCGGGCGGCTCGACACCGCCGAGTTCGAGGAGCGGGCCACAAAGGCCCAGGCAGCCCGCACCCTGGCCCAGTTGGACGAACAGCTGGCCGACCTGCCCGCAGAGCGCGAGCGCCCCGGAGGCGCCTCCCCGGTGCCCCCGGAGGGACGGCAGCCCGCGACGGTCGCGCACGCTCCCGCCGCCGCCCTCCGGCACGGCCGGGCGGGCTACGGGTCCTGGTTGTCCGTCAGCCTGGTGGTCACGGCCGTCTGGGGCTTCAGCTCCCTCGCCGCGGGCGAACTCCAGTCGTTCTGGCCGGTCTGGGTCATCGGCCCGTGGGGGCTGGCGATCCTGGTGGGGCACGGCTTCGGGCGGGCGAAGCGGCGACGCTGACCGGCGCGGCGTGCGCGCTCAGGCGCCGACGGCTCCGTCGACGCCCTGGCGGAGCAGGTCGGCGTGGCCGTTGTGCCGGGCGTACTCGTGGATCAGGTGCAGCATCACCAGGCGCAGCGAGACCTCCTCGCCGCTGCGCGGGTTGACGCCCGTCACGTCCAGCGACATCGCCTCCCGCTCGATGCGGCGACTGTGCTCGGCCTCGGCCCGCCAGGCGGCGAACGCCTCGGCGCGGTCGGCGCCGCGGGCGTCGTACGCCTCCTGGAAGTCGCCGCGGTCGCTCCAGACCAGCGGCAGCTCCTCCCCGGCGATCGTCCGCCGGAACCAGACGCGCTCGACCTCCGCCATGTGCCGGACCAGGCCGAGCAGCGAGAGCGTCGACGGCGGCATCGACTGCCGGCGCAGCCCCTCCTCGGCGAGCCCCTCGCACTTCATGGCCAGGGTGGCGCGGTGGTAGTCCAGGAAGTCCCGCAGCATCTCCCGCTCCCCTGCGGTCGGCTGCGGACCGGTGCGCGTGTCGGTCAACGTCTCCCCCTGCTCGGCTGTGCTGCGCCCTGCGGGCCTGCTCCAGGAGAAACGGTATCCCGGCGGTGCTGCCGGGCCGCCCCCACCACGCTCGTGCGGGGCCTGGTTCCTCCGCGACGGGTCGACGGGCCTCGTCCAATGACTAGGCTGGGAATGACGACCTGTCATCAACTGCCGCTGCTCCAGCGGTACATGACCAACCCGGGGGAGCCAGATGCAACCCGCCGTCCGTCTCGCTTCCGGTGTCGCAGCGCCCCTGGTGCGGGAGCTGTTCGCCCCCGCGCCACGGCAGGTCGAGGGCGAGGAGCTGATCGCCGCCGCGGTGTCGTTCCGCGGCGCCGGACCGACCTGCAGCTACGCCGACCTGGAGCGGCTGGCGGCACGGTTCGTGCGGCGCGGGCTCGACGGGCGGGAACTCCCGGGCGACGAGGAGGCCGCGGTCGCGGCCGTGCTGGCGCAGACGCTCGCCGTGATGGGCGAACTCGACACCACCGACGTGCAGGCCGTGCGCATGGGCCCGCAGGACTGGGCGCGGCAGTTGCGCTCCCACGTGCCCGGCGCCGGCCGGGGGCTGTCGGAGGAATCGGCGTGGTTCCACGACAGTCTGCTGGTGGCGGTGTGCCTGCACGTGCTGCACCTGCTTGTCGAGCGCTCGGCCCACATCGCCGAACGACTGCCGGAGAGGAGCCACCGCATTCGGCAACTCGTGGATCTGGGGGACGTGTCGGCGCTGCGGGCGAGCACACCCCCCTCGCCCGAGGACGCGGCGTTCGAGGAGCGGTACCTGCGCAGCGTCGTCGAGGAGTTCAACCGGGTCACCATCTACGGCATCGACCTGCCCAATCCGAACACGCCGGACAGCTGGCCGCTGGAGGCCACCTACCTGAGTCTCGGGGCCGAGTTCGACACTCCCGGCGCCACCGGCGACGGGGCGCCTCCCGCCATGCCCGCGGACCGGGCGCTGGCCGGGCAGGAACGCGTGGTGCTGCGCGGCGTCGCGGGCTCGGGGAAGACCACGCTGGTGCAGTGGCTCGCGGTGGCGACCGCGCAGGGGAGGCTGCCGGAGGAGCTGGCGGCGCTGCGCGGGCGGGTTCCGGTCGTGCTGCCGGTGCGCCGCTTCGCCCGTGACGGGTTCCCCGCGCCGGACGACTTCCTGGACGCCGTGCGGCACCCGCTGGCCGACAGCGCGCCCGACGGGTGGATGGTGCGGCTGCTCGCCGGAGAACGGGCGCTGCTGCTCATCGACGGGATCGACGAGGCGCCCGAGGACCAGCGGCACACGGTGCGGGACGCACTGCGCCGGCTGATGCGCATACACAGCGGCAACTTCTGTCTGGTGACGGCGCGACCGGCTGCCGTGGGCGCCGCGTGGCTGGCGGACGAGGGGTTCGACGAGCTGACGCTCGCACCGATGAACCGGGACCAGGTGTCCGCGTTCATCACCGCCTGGCATGCGGCGGCCCGTACGGACAGCGGCAACGACCACGCGCACCTGGGCGCGTACCGGGACCGGCTCCTGCAGTCGATCCCGCTGTACCGGGAGCTGCGCGGACTGGCGACGAACCCGCTCATGTGCGGTCTGATCTGCGCGCTGAACCGGGACAGGTCCGGCTCGCTGCCCAAGGGGCGCCGGGAGCTGTACGAGGCGGCGATGGAGATGCTGCTGCAGCGCCGCGATCCCGAGCGCCGCGTGTTCTACGCGGACCGGGTGGAACTGCAGCGCACGGCCCGGGAGCGGCTGCTGCGGAAACTCGCCTACCGCATGCTCGTGGAGGAGCGGGCGGTGCTGGACGAGTCGGCCGCCGTGGAGGAGGTGGAGCAGTGCCTTCCGGCGATTCCCGCGACGGCGGGGCAGGGGAGTCCTCGGCAGATCTTCGCCCATCTGTTGCAGCGGACCGGTCTGCTGCGTGAACAGGCCGACGGTGCGGTCGAATTCGTCCATCGCACGGTTCAGGACTACCTGGCGGCGAAGGAGGCCGTGGAACGGGGCGATTTCCGCCTGCTGCTGGAGCACGCCCACGAGCCGGAGTGGGAGGAGGTGATCCGCATGGCGGTCGCACACGCGCGGCCCGACGAGTGCGCGGCCCTGCTGGCGGGGCTCATCGCGCCGGGCAGGGTCGGCATGGAGCGGAACCGGCGCCGTCTGCTTGCCGCGGCGTGCCTGGAGCACGTCACCGAGCTCGATCCGGAGACCCACGGGCGGATCCGCAGGGAGACCCGGAACATGGTGCGGCCGGCGAGCGTGGCCGCGGCCCGCGGCCTCGGCTGGGTCGGGCCGATCGTGCTGGAGATGCTGCCCGATCCGACCACGGTCTCGGACGAGGAGGCCTACCGGATCGCGGTGACGGTCACCCGGATCAACGACGACGCTGCGGTGCACTATCTTGCGCGGCTCCGGGAACGTCCCGCGCTGCCACTCGCCCTGCGCGCTGAACTCATGCGCGGCTGGCGGAACTTCGACACCGACCGGTACGCCGAGGACGTGGTGCGCCATCTGGACCCGGAGGGGCTCTACTTTCCGGTCACCGACCGCGTGGAGCTGGCCGCTCTCGCGAAGCTGGGCGGCCGCGCATGCGTGCAGGTGGCGGGACGGTTCGCCCCCGAGGAGCTGCTGGAGGCGCTGGGCGAGGGGCCGTTGCGGCACCTGTGGCTCGCCTACGACCTGGGGGTCTCGATGGAGTGGCTCGCCCGGTTCCCGTCGCTGACGACGCTGCGGGTGAACCCGCGGCTGCCGCGTGTCTCCGGGGTGCCGGAGGGCATTCGCCTCATCTCCTGAGACGGCGGGCGCCCCCGGCCTCCGCGCGGTCCCGCACGCACGCCGCGGGCCCGGCATCCGCGGGGCGGATGCCGGGCCCGGGTGCGCCGAGCGTGTGGCCCTCGGCGGCCGTTCAGCTCTCCTTGGAGAGGTTCGGCGTGCTGCCTCCCGCCGCGGCCTCGGTGGGCGGGGCGTCGGGAAGGTCGGCCTTCTGCTCGCCGCGGAAGGTGAAGGTCCTGTCGTTGCCTTCGCCCTCGGTCTCGACGACCACGATCTGGCCGGGCCGCAGTTCGCCGAAGAGGATCTTCTCGGAAAGGACGTCCTCGACCTCGCGCTGGATCGTCCGGCGCAGCGGCCGGGCGCCCATGACGGGGTCGTAGCCCTTCTTCGCGAGCAGGTCCTTGGCCTCCGGCGACAGCTCGATGCCCATGTCCCGGTCCTTCAGCCGCTCGTCGACCTGAGCGATCATCAGGTCCACGATCTGGATGATGTCCTGCGGGGTGAGCTGGTGGAAGACCACCGTGTCGTCGACACGGTTGAGGAACTCCGGGCGGAAGTGCTGCTTGAGCTCGTCGTTGACCTTGGCCTTCATCCGCTCGTACCCGGTCTGGACGTCGCCCTGGCCGGCGAAGCCGAGGTTGAAGCCCTTGGAGATGTCCCGGGTGCCGAGGTTGGTGGTCATGATGATGACCGTGTTCTTGAAGTCGACCACCCGGCCCTGGGAGTCGGTCAGGCGACCGTCCTCCAGGATCTGCAGCAGCGAGTTGAAGATGTCGGCGTGGGCCTTCTCCACCTCGTCGAAGAGGACCACGGAGAACGGCTTCCGGCGCACCTTCTCGGTGAGCTGGCCGCCCTCCTCGTAGCCCACGTATCCGGGCGGGGAACCGAAGAGGCGGGAGACGGTGTGCTTCTCGCTGAACTCCGACATGTCGAGGGAGATCAGCGCCTCCTCGTCGCCGAAGAGGAACTCGGCGAGCGTCTTGGACAGCTCCGTCTTACCGACACCGGACGGCCCCGCGAAGATGAACGAGCCACCGGGCCGCTTCGGGTCCTTCAGGCCGGCACGGGTGCGGCGGATCGACTGGGACAGCGCCTTGATGGCGTCCTCCTGGCCGATGACGCGCTTGTGCAGCTCGTCCTCCATGCGGAGCAGCCTCGAGGACTCCTCCTCGGTGAGCTTGAACACCGGGATGCCGGTGGCCGTGGCCAGGACCTCGGCGATCAGCTCCTCGTCGACCTCGGCGACGACGTCCATGTCGCCGGCCTTCCACTCCTTCTCCCGCTTGGCCTTCTGGCCGAGAAGCTGCTTCTCGGTGTCGCGGAGCGAGGCGGCCTTCTCGAAGTCCTGCGAGTCGATCGCGGACTCCTTGTCGCGGCGGACGTTCGCGATCTTCTCGTCGAACTCGCGCAGGTCCGGCGGCGCCGTCATGCGGCGGATGCGCATCCGGGAGCCGGCCTCGTCGATGAGGTCGATCGCCTTGTCCGGAAGGTAGCGGTCGGAGATGTAGCGGTCGGCCATGGTGGCCGCTCCGACCAGGGCGGCGTCGGTGATGGAGACGCGGTGGTGCGCCTCGTACCGGTCGCGCAGTCCCTTGAGAATCTCGATGGTGTGCGGCAGCGACGGCTCGGCGACCTGGATCGGCTGGAAACGGCGCTCCAGGGCCGCGTCCTTCTCCAGGTGCTTGCGGTACTCGTCGAGCGTCGTCGCGCCGATGGTCTGCAGTTCGCCGCGGGCCAGCATCGGCTTGAGGATGCTGGCGGCGTCGATCGCGCCCTCCGCGGCACCCGCACCGACGAGGGTGTGCAGCTCGTCGATGAACAGGATGATGTCGCCGCGGGTGCGGATCTCCTTGAGGACCTTCTTCAGGCGCTCCTCGAAGTCACCGCGGTAGCGGGAACCGGCGACGAGCGCGCCCAGGTCCAGTGTGTAGAGGTGCTTGTCCTTGAGTGTCTCGGGCACCTCGCCCTTGACGATGGCCTGCGCCAGCCCCTCGACGACGGCGGTCTTGCCGACGCCGGGTTCGCCGATGAGCACCGGGTTGTTCTTGGTCCGGCGGGACAGGACCTGCATGACCCGCTCGATCTCCGTCTCGCGCCCGATGACCGGGTCGAGCTTCGATTCGCGGGCGGCCTGCGTGAGGTTGCGGCCGAACTGGTCCAGGACGAGCGACGTGGACGGCGTGCCCTCCGCGGGGCCGCCGGCAGTCGCCGCCTCCTTGCCGCCGGAGTATCCGGAAAGCAGCTGGATGACCTGCTGCCGCACCCGATTCAGGTCGGCGCCCAGCTTCACGAGGACCTGGGCGGCGACGCCCTCGCCCTCGCGGATCAGCCCGAGCAGGATGTGCTCGGTGCCGATGTAGTTGTGGCCGAGCTGCAGGGCCTCCCGGAGTGACAGCTCCAGAACCTTCTTGGCACGGGGGGTGAAGGGGATGTGGCCCGAGGGCGCCTGCTGGCCCTGGCCGATGATCTCCTCCACCTGCTGGCGGACCGCCTCGAGCGAAATCCCGAGGCTCTCCAGGGCCTTAGCGGCGACACCCTCTCCTTCGTGGATCAGTCCCAGAAGGATGTGCTCGGTGCCGATGTAGTTGTGGTTGAGCATCCGGGCTTCTTCCTGAGCCAGGACGACAACCCGCCGCGCACGGTCGGTGAACCTCTCGAACATCGTTAATCGCTCCTCAGAGCGGTCAGGCAAGGAGGGGTCGGTCCCCTCCCCGTCCTTCCGCAGCTTAGTCCCGCAACGGGGGACCGCTCATTCCGACTGCCGACACCCACCCTCGGGCTCCCGCCCCGGACGGCCGGCAACAGTTCCAACCCAAGGGTGCGAGACGATGTTCCCGCAGGCCAGGCGTATTCACGCTGATCCAGTACGCCGACGGCGAACGACCACGGTTCGACACGCCGACAGCCCCCCTCCATCGTCTCTTCGTCCCCCCGTCCCACAAGGGTTTTCTTACCCTGCGGAACCGACGCTGCATGCATCGTGCACGCTGCGTGTCGCACGTATCCGCTGCTGGCGAACAGGGATGCGTCGCCCGGGTCCGGGGCCCCGGGCGACCGCGGGCCGCACGTCCCGCACATCTCTGCGTGCCGCCCCGGGGACGGCACGCGTCGCGGGAGGCCACGGCCCCCTGGCTGCGGCCTCCCGCGACGGGAAGCGCGTCGCACGGCCTGCCCGCGCCGGAGAGCCGGGGCGCCCCGGGGCCGTCAGCTTCGGGGCCCCGATCCGGCACGGCCTTCCGGCGCCACGGCGGCCGAATACCGCCGGGCATTCCTGGGGCGTCAGCCGTTGGCCTTCTCGTAGGCCTCACGGATGTTCGCCGGAACACGACCGCGGTCGTTCACCTCGTAACCCTGCTCCTTCGCCCAGGCGCGAATCTTCGCGGTGTCCTGGCTGGAAGCGGAGGAGCGGCCCTTTCCACGGGAAGAGCGACCGCCGGTGCGGCGACCGGCCTTCACGAACTCGGACAACGCGTCACGGAGCTTGTCCGCGTTGGCGGTGTTGAGGTCGATCTCGTAGGTCTTGCCGTCCAGGGCGAACGTCACCGTCTCGTCCGCCGTACCGCCGTCGAGGTCGTCGAGAAGAAGGACCTGAACCTTCTGCGCCACGGGGGTCTCCATTCATCTTCGATAACGGATTACAGATACCGACGTGGAAAGGAAACCGCTTTTCCGCGAGAAACTCAAACCCTTGCCGTGTTTGGATGACTGCGACCCCAGCGTACACCGACATCTTTCGGACATCGCGGACGCTACAGATGGAGCAGCATCCTCCTGTTCCCCAAGGTGTTCGGTTTCACTCGTTCGAGATCGAGGAACTCGGCGACGCCTTCGTCGGGGGAACGCAGGAGCTCGCTGTAGACATCGCCGTCGACCGGTGCGTCCCCGATCTCGGTGAAGCCGTGGCGGGTGAAGAAGTCGACTTCGAAGGTGAGGCAGAAAATGCGGCGCACACCCAGCCAGCGGGCGGTCTGCACCAGCTTCTCCAGGAGGAGATGCCCCACACCCGAGCCCTTCAGCGCGGGATCGACCGCGAGAGTTCTGACCTCGGCGAGGTCCTCCCACATCACGTGGAGAGCGCCGCAGGCGACCACGGCGGCATCATGGTCGCGTTCCGCCACCCAGAACTCCTGGATGTCCTCGTAGAGCGTCACGGTGGCCTTGTCGAGGAGGATGCTGTCCGCCACGTAGGCGTCGATGAGCCGGCGGACCGCACGCACATCCGTGGTCCGCGCCCGGCGGACGCTGACGGCGGGACGGGACCTGCGCGCGGCGGCGGAAGAAGCGGGTTCGCGGGTGGTGCGCGGATCGGCCATGCCCGCGACGTTATCCCCCGGAAGAGTCAACGTGCACACCGCTCAGGTGGACGACCCGCAACGCGTCCCGGAGCGCGTCGGACTGCTCGGTGGACATCATGCCGAAGAAGTCGACGAGTGCGGCCGCACTGCTGCCACTGGTGGACCACGCCTCATGCATGAGCGCCGCCGAGTAGGCGGCTCTCGTCGAGACGGCGGCATAGCGATAGGCGCGGCCCTCCTGTTCCCGCCGCAACCAGCCCTTCTGATGAAGGTTGTCCAATACCGTCATCACCGTGGTGTAGGCGAGGGAGCGCTCTGCTTGCAGGTCCTCCAGCACCTCTCGCACGGTGACCGGGCGGTTCCATTGCCATACCCGTGTCATGACGGCGTCTTCCAGCTCTCCCAATGGCCGAGGCACGGAAGAATAATAGGCGCAGATGTCGCGAATTCAGCCGTCCGTCGTGCGTTCGGCCGCGTCCGCGACGTCATCACGGGCAACCGAACGGGCGTTCCGGTTGTCACCCGCGAGTGCGGCGGCGTCGACCGCCGCGTCCTCCTTGGCCTTGTTCATGCCCCCCTGGTTCTTCACGATCGTCACCACCAGCGCGGTGAATCCGATCGCCATCACGAGCGGCGGGGTGAGGGCGGCGAGGTATTCCATGGCGCGAAAGCTCCTTGCGGCGGTGCGCGCCACGTGCGTCGCAGGACGGCACGGGACGCGACAGCGGATACGCGGCAGCCCGGTTCCGACGGGGCCGCCCCTCAGCGTAGCGCCGCCGGCCCCCGGCACCGCGGGAGCGGTAGCCGGGGGCCGGCGTCCGGGAGCACGGGAGCCTCGCGGCGTGCGGTCGGCCGCGGGCGGGCGGCGTCAGGCGGGGAGCGCTTCCTCGGGCGGCGGAGCCGGGCGCCGTCGGGGCGGGAACACCTCGCCCGGAGTCGGCACGGGACGCCGGGACGGCGACGGCTTGCTCGGCTCCTCGCCGGGCTCCTGGGCGGGCTTCTTCCCGGGCTCCTTCCGCCCGGGCTCTCCCGGCTCCTCGGCGGGCTTCCCCGGCTTCTCCTCGCCGAGCTCGGGAGTGCACCAGCGGCCGCCCGGCAGCGCGAGCAGCCCGCTGCGGGCGGCTTGCTCCGCGAGCCGCCCGCAGCGCTCCAGCAGCGCCCGACGGCGACCGGCCTCCGCCGGACCGGACGGCGCGCCCGCAAGGGCGGCCAGGGCTCTCAGGTCCTCGGCACGGGGAAGGTAGCCGGCAGTGAGCGCGTCCTCGAGCAGCCCGAGATAGCCGGCGGCGGAGCCGGGCAGGGCGGCACGGTAGCGGGCGAGGTCCGCGAGCACGAAGGACCGGAGCCGGTACCCCTCGCGCTCCGCCTCGTCGAGCGCCTCGGCGAGCTGCAGCATCTCCCGGGCCGCGGGAGCGGAATCCGGGCTGGAGCGTAGGGCGACGGCGAGAGCGCCTCGGAGCACACGCAGCTCGTCGGCGCTGAACGCCACGCCACCTCGGGAACCGTAAGGCGTAGGCATGCCACAACCGTACGAGATCGTCCGATTTATTCCGCTTATCACGGTTTCTCGGCGTGGCGCGGCTGCCGCCCTGGGAGGAGGCGTCGTACTAGCGCGCGACGTTGCGTTCGTAGACCAGGCGCAGTCCGATCAGAGTCAGCCACGGCTCGTGCTCGTCGATCAGCTCCGCCTCGCCCAGCACCATGGGCGACAACCCGCCGGTGGCGATGACGGTGACGTCGTCCGGGTCGTCCGCCAGCTCCGCCGCCATCCGCCGGACCACCCCGTCGACCTGCCCGGCGAAGCCGTAGAGGATGCCGGCCTGCATCGCCTCGACGGTGTTCTTGCCGATGACGCTGCGCGGCCGGGCCAGCTCGATCTTCCGCAGCTGGGCGCCGCGCACCCCGAGGGCGTCGACGGAGATCTCTATGCCCGGCGCGATCGCGCCGCCCACGTACTCGCCCTTGGCCGAGACCGCGTCGAACGTCGTGGCGGTGCCGAAGTCGACCACGACGCACGGGCCGCCGTACAGGTCGAGCGCCGCCAGCGAGTTGATGATCCGGTCCGCCCCGACCTCCTTCGGGTGGTCGGTGAGGATCGGCACCCCGGTCTTCACACCGGGCTCGACCAGCACGGAGGGGATGTCGCCGTAGTAGCGGCGGGTGACCTCGCGCAGCTCGTGCAGCACGGCCGGGACCGTGGAGCAGATCGCGATGCCCTCGATGTTGTCGCCCAGCTCCTCGCCGAGCAGCGGGTGCATCCCCATCAGACCCTGGAGGAGCACCGCGAGTTCGTCGGCGGTGCGGCTCGCATCGGTCGAGATGCGCCAGTGCTCGACGATCTCCTCGCCGTCGAACAGGCCGAGGACGGTGTGGGTGTTGCCTACGTCGATGGTGAGCAGCACGGTCAGGCGTCCTTCCCCGCGTCCGCGGTCCCGTCCGTGACGTCCCGCAGGTCCAGTCCGATGTCGAGGACCGGGGACGAGTGGGTGAGCGCCCCGACGGCCAGGTAGTCGACGCCGGTCGCGGCGTACCGCGCCGCCCCGGCGAGGGTGAGGCGGCCCGACGACTCCAGCTGCGCCCGCCCCGCCACGAGGGCGACGGCCTCGGCGGTCCGTTCGGGCGTGAAGTTGTCCAGCAGGATGAGGTCCGCCCCTTCGGCCAGCACAGGTTCGATCTGGTCGAGGCGGTCGACCTCCACCTCGACGGGCACGTCGGGGAACTCCTCCCGGACGGCCTTGAACGCCGCGGCCACACCGCCGGCCGCGACCACGTGGTTGTCCTTGATCAGCGCGGCGTCGGAGAGCGAGAACCGGTGATTGACGCCGCCGCCGCACCGCACCGCGTACTTCTCCAGCGCCCGCAGGCCGGGCGTCGTCTTGCGGGTGTCGCGGACCCGGGTCCCGGTGCCCTCGAGGGCGTCCGCCCAGGCGCGGGTGGCGGTGGCGATGCCGGAGAGCCGGCAGAGCAGGTTGAGGGCGCTGCGTTCGCCGGTGAGCAGGTCGCGCGTGCGGGTGCGGACGGTGAGCAGCTTCCGGCCGGGCTCGACCCGGTCGCCGTCCTCCGCGTGCCGCTCCACCTCGAACTCGTCGGTGCAGACGACGGACAGCACCGCCTCCGCGATCCGCAGCCCCGCCACGGTCCCGGCTTCGCGGGCAGTGAAGTCGCCGACGGCCATCGCGTCCTCGGGGACGGTCGCCACGGTGGTGACGTCCACGCCGTGGTCGAGATCCTCCTCGATCGCCAGGTGGGCGACGTCCTCGACCTGCACCGGGTCGAGCCCCGCCCCGGACAGCAGCCGGGCCAGGTCGGGGTCCAGACCGCAGTCGAGCGGGTCGACGTCGTAGGCGTCCTCCTCCGGGCCGGCGGCGCAGCCGCAGGCGTCGCCGCAGCCTCCCGACGGCTCGGCGGCGGCCGGTCCGCCGATGCGGAGCAGCGGTACGTCGACGGGGCGCGGACGGCGTTCGGCGTCGGAGTCGGAGGGGGAGCTGGTCACGGATTCTCCTTGCGGGCGGCCGCGTCCACGGGCGGGAACGCGGTCGAGCGGGTCGTGCGGGCGGCGAAGGCGTCGAGCGTGGGGCCCGCCGCGTCGGGGCGGAGGGCGAGGACGAGGTGGTGGCGCCAGGCCGCATCGTCGCGGTCCGGACGGTCCTCGCGCCAGTGGCAGCCGCGGGTCTCGGTGCGCCGCAGCGCGGCGGCGGTGAGCGCCCGGGCGACGAGGTGCAGGTTGGTCGTCTCCCAGGCGTCGAGGCCCGGTTCGACGGCCTTCTCGGCGGCGGCCGCACCGAGGGAGTCGAGGCCCGCGGCGGCGCGGGTCAGGCTCTGTTCCGAGCGGAGCACGCCGGCTCCCCCGGTCATGATCCGCTGGATCGCGCCGCGGGCCTCCGGCGGGAGCAGCGCGGCGCGGGCCGCGGGCACGCGCGCGGCGGACGTCTCGGGCCCGGTGCGGCCCGCCGCGGCGCGCGTCACGGCGCCGGCGATGCGCTCGGCGAACACCAGTCCCTCCAGCAGGGAGTTGGAGGCCAGGCGGTTCGCGCCGTGCACGCCCGTGCAGGCGGTTTCGCCGCAGGCGTGGAGGCCGGGGACGGTCGTGCGGCCGTACAGGTCGGTGCGGACACCGCCGGAGGCGTAGTGCGCGGCGGGTGCGACGGGGATCGGCTCGGTGACGGGGTCGATGCCGTGGGCGCGGCAGGCCGCGAGGATGGTGGGGAAGCGGGTGCGCCACATGTCTGCGCCGAAGTGGCGTGCGTCCAGGTACATGTGGTCGGCGCCCTGCTCCCGCATCCGGCGCATGATGCCCTTGGCGACGATGTCGCGGGGGGCGAGTTCGGCGAGTTCGTGCTGCCCGCGCATGAAGCGGGTCCCGTCCGCGTCGACGAGGCGGGCGCCCTCGCCGCGGACCGCCTCGGAGATCAGCGGCTGCTGCCCCTCCGCGTCGGGGCCCAGGTAGAGGACGGTGGGGTGGAACTGGACGAACTCGATGTCGCTGATCTCCGCTCCGGCGCGGAGTGCGAGGGCGACGCCGTCGCCGGTGGAGACGGCGGGGTTCGTGGTGGCGGAGAAGATCTGCCCCATGCCGCCGGTGGCGAGGACGACGGCGGGGGCCCGGACGGCGCCGACGCCGTCGTGGCGGCCCTCGCCCATGACGTGCAGGCTGACTCCGGCCGCGTGCCCGTCGGGCGTGGTGAGCAGGTCGAGCGCCAGTGCGTTCTCGACGGTGCGTATACCGGCCTCGCGGGCGGCCTCGACCAGGGCGCGGGAGATCTCCGCGCCGGTCGCGTCGCCCCCGGCGTGGGCGATGCGGCGGCGGTGGTGGCCGCCTTCCCGGGTCAGGGCGATCTCGCCGGTGGCTCCGGAGCGGTCGAACCGGGCCCCCGAGGCGATCAGCCGCCGGACGGCGTGGGGGCCCTCGGTGACGAGGACGCGGACGGCCTCCTCGTCGCACAGGCCGGCGCCCGCGACGAGGGTGTCCGCCAGGTGTTCCTCGGGGGTGTCGCCCTCGCCGAGCGCGGCGGCGATGCCGCCCTGCGCCCAGCGGGTGGATCCGGCGTCGAGCCGCGCCTTGGTCACGACGACGGTCCGCAGTCCCGCGTCGGCGCACCGCAGGGCGGTGGTGAGGCCCGCGACGCCGGATCCGACGACGACGACGTCCGCCTCCAGGGTCCAGCCGGGCGGCGGGGCGGCGAGCGCGGTGCCCGGCCGGTGGTCCGCGGCCGCGATCGTGCCGGACCGCCCCGTCACGGTGTTCCTCCGGGGAAGTGGAGCGGCAGGTTGTCGATCAGCCGGGTCGATCCCACCCGTGCGGCGACGGCCAGGACCGCCTCCCCGGTGAAGGAAGGCGGTGCCGGGGTGAAGTCGGTCGGGTCGACCAGCGCCAGGTAGTCGAGGTCGAGTGCCGCACCGTCGAGGACGGCCTGCGCCGCGCTGTGCGCGGTCCTGGGCGTGCCGCCCGCGGCGGCGGTGTCGCGGGCGGCGAACAGCGCCCGGGACAGGGCCAGCGCCGTGGTCCGCTCGCCGGCAGCGAGGTACCGGTTGCGGCTGGACAGCGCCAGGCCGTCGTCGTCGCGCACCGTCGGCACGCCGAGGACCTCGACGGGGTAGTTCAGGTCGCGCACCATGCGGCGGATCAGCGCGAGTTGCTGTGCGTCCTTCCTGCCGTACACCGCGATGTCGGGATCGGTGAGGTGCAGCAGCTTCGCGACGACGGTCAGCACGCCGTCGAAGTGACCCGGCCGGAACGCTCCCTCGTAGCGCTCCCCCATCGGCCCGGCGGCGATCCGCACCTGCGGCTCTCCGCCCGGGTAGACCTCCTCGACGGGCGGGGCGAGGACGGCGTCGGCGCCCTCGCCCGCGGCGACCGCCAGGTCGGCGTCGAGCGTGCGCGGGTAGCGGTCGAGGTCCTCGCCGGCGCCGAACTGCAGCGGGTTGACGAAGACCGTCACGACGACCTGCCCCTGCGGGCCGACCGCCTCGCGGGCCGCCCGCACGAGTGCGGCGTGGCCGGCGTGGAGGGCGCCCATGGTCATCACCACGGCCCGGTGCGGGCTGCGGTCCGCGCGGTCGCGCGGGAGGGCCGCCCGCAGCTCGGCGGCGGTGCGGGCCAGCAGCGGGGTTCGGGTGCCGGTGGCGGTCATGCCTGGTCCCCTCGCGTGTCGTCGTCCTTCGTGCCGCCGAGCACTCCCAGCAGGTCCTCGGCGCGGTCCGGTGCGAGCGTGCCGTGCTCCAGCGCGCGGTCCGCGGTGGCGCGCGCCATCGCGAGGTACCCCTCGACGGCGTGCGGCGCGTGGGCGCGCAGTTCACGGACGTGGGCCCGGACCGTTCCGGCGTCGCCGCGGGCGACCGGCCCGGTGAGGGCCGCGTCGCCGGAGCGCAGCGCGTTGTCGAGGGCCGCGCCGAGCAGCGGGCCGAGCATCCGGTCCGGAGCGGCGACGCCCGCCGTGCGGAGCAGGTCCATCGACTGGGCGACGAGCGTGACGAGGTGGTTGGCGCCGAGAGCGAGCGCCGCGTGGTACCGCGGGCGTGCCTCCTCGTCGATCCATTCCGGCTCCCCGCCCATCTCGATGACGAGGGCCTGGGCGGCGAGCCGGAGTTCCTCGGGGGCGGTGACGCCGAACGAGCAGCCGCTGAGCCGCTGCACGTCCACCTGCGTGCCGGTGAAGGTCATCACCGGGTGCAGCGCCATCGGGAGCGCTCCGGCCCGCAGGGCGGGACGCAGCACGTCGGTGCCGTACCGGCCCGAGGTGTGCACCAGGAGCTGGCCGGGCCGGATCGCCCCGGTCTGCACGAGGCCCTCGACGAGGCCGGGCAGGACGTCGTCGGGGACGGTCAGCAGCACCAGTTCGGAGCGCGCCGTCACCTCTGCGGGTTCGAGCAGCGGCACGCCGGGGAGCATCGTCGCGGCGCGGTGGCGGGAGGCGTCGGAGACGCCGGTGGCGGCGACCGGACGGTGCCCGGCGCGGCCGAGTGCGGCCGCCAGTGCCGAGCCGACGCGGCCGGCGCCGATGACGCCGACCGCCAGGCGTGCCGGGCGGTCGGCGGCGCGCGCGGCGGACGCCTCGGGCCCGTCGTCGGGTGCCGGCTGCTGTGGGTGCACGGAGTGAGACCTTCCGTCTGCCGTTCCGGTCCACGTACGGGTACCGGACGTTCCCGGCCATGCTAAGCCCCGCCGCCGGGCCGCGGCGCCGCCGCCGGGGTGTCTCCCGCCACGTGCGCCGGGGCACGTGCTGCCGGGGCGGGCACGGGGGCGACCCGGCGGTCCGCGGGCCTACTTGTCGATGTCGCCGACCACGAAGAAGAACGAGCCGAGGATCGCCACCATGTCGGCGACGAGCGTGCCGGGGAGCAGCTCGCTCAGCGCCTGGATGTTGTTGTACGAGGCGGAGCGGAGCTTGAGGCGGTACGGCGTCTTCTCGCCCTTGGAGACCAGGTAGTAGCCGTTCAGGCCGAGCGGGTTCTCGGTCCAGGTGTAGGTCGCGCCCTCCGGCGCCTTCAGCACCTTGGGGAGGCGCTGGTTGATCGGGCCGGGCGGCAGCTCGGCGAGCCGGTCGAGGCAGGCGTCGGCGAGGTCGAGCGCGTTGTGCACCTGCCCGAGCAGCACCTCGAACCGGGCGAGGCAGTCGCCCTCCTGGCGGGTGACGACCCGCAGCACGTCCGCCAGTTCGCCGTACGCGAGGTACGGCTCGTCGCGGCGGAGGTCGAAGTCGACGCCCGAGGCCCGCGCGACCGGTCCGCTCACGCCGTACGCGTGCACGATGTCGGGCGACAGCACGCCGACGCCCCGGGTGCGGCCGCGGAAGATCTCGTTGCCCAGCACCAGATCGTCGAAGACGCCCGTCCGGGACCGCACGCCGGCCACGGCGCTGCGGGCCCGGCCGAGCCAGCCGGCGGGCAGGTCCTCCTTGAGGCCGCCGACCCGGTTGAACATGTAGTGCATGCGCCCGCCGGAGATCTCCTCCATGACGTTCTGCAGTTCCTCGCGTTCCCGGAAGGCGTGGAACACGGGCGTGATGCCGCCGAGTTCCAGCGGGTACGACCCGAGGAACATGAGGTGGTTCAGGACGCGGTTCAGCTCGGCGAGGAGGGTGCGCAGCCACACCGCGCGTTCCGGGACCTCCATGCCGAGCATCCGCTCGACGCCGAGGACCACTCCGAGTTCGCTGGAGAACGCGGACAGCCAGTCGTGCCGGTTGGCCAGCACGATGATCTGCCGGTAGTCGCGGACCTCGAAGAGTTTCTCCGCACCGCGGTGCATGTAGCCGACGACGGGTTCGGCGGCACTGATGCGCTCGCCGTCGAGGACGAGCCGCAACCGCAGCACGCCGTGCGTCGAGGGATGCTGCGGGCCGATGTTGAGCACCATGTCGGTGCTCTCGGCGGCGCCACCGATGCCGACCGTCGTCTCCGTCATGTCGTCTCCCTCATGGCTCCAGTCTGACAGTCCCCCGGAGGGCCGCGGACGGCAGTGGCCGGGCATGCCGCCGCGGCGCGTCTCGTCCTTCCGGACCCCGGCGGTCGTCCTCCGGAAGGATCCGGGCGGGACGCCCGCGCCCTAGGGTGGGCCCATGACGACGGTCACGGATGCGGTCGGCGGCCCGGACGCCGGCGGCGGGGACAGCGGCGGGGGCGCCGAGGAGACGTGGCGCGGCGTGGAGGCCGGGCTGCTGCGCATGAGGCGGCTGCTCCTGACGGTCGCGCTGGTGCCGGTGACCGCGGCGGCCGCGCTGCTGCCCGGCTTCCTGGCCGGGCCGGGCTGGGCGCTGGGCGCCCTGCTGCCCGCGGGCGCCGCGGCCTGGGGGTGGCGCGCGCTGGGGCGGAACTGGCGCTCGTGGCGGTACGCCGAGCGCGCCGACGACCTGCTGATCGCGCACGGCCTGCTGTGGCGCGAGACGACCGTGGTGCCGTACGGGCGGATGCAGCTGGTGGAGGTGACGTCCGGCCCGCTGGACCGGCGCTACGGCCTGGCGCGGCTCCAGCTCCACACGGCGGCCGCCACCACCGACGCCACCATCCCCGGACTCCGCCCCGAGGAGGCGGAACGTCTGCGGGACCGTCTCACCGAACTGGGCGAAGCCCGCTCGGCGGGCCTGTGAGCGCCGGGCCGCCCCCGGTGGCCGAGGGGGAGACCGCGCCGGAGAGCCCGGAACCGGACGCGCCGCCGCGGCGCGAACTGCCGGGGCCGTTCCCACCGCGGCCGGAGGGGCAGCGCCTGCACCCGGTGACGCCCTGGCGGCGCGCCTGGGCGCCGATCGCCGGTCTGGCGGCCGTCACGGTGCAGGACATCGAACGCACCCGGCAGTGGGCGGAACACCTGACGCTCGGCCGGCTGGGGGCCGCCTTCGCCGTACTCGTGCCGGTGGCCGTGGTGTACGGCTTCCTGACCTGGTGGTACACCAGCTACCTGGTGACCGACACCGAGCTGCGCATCCGCACCGGCCTGTTGTTCCGCCGCTCCGCGCACATCCGCCTGGACCGCATCCAGGCCGTGGACGTCAGCCGCCCCCTGCTGGCCCGGGTGGCGCAGGTGGCCAAGCTCAAACTCGACGTGGTCGGCGCCGACGCGAAGGACGAACTGGCGTTCCTGAGCGAACAGGACGCTGTGGCGCTGCGCGCCGAACTCCTGGCCCGCGCCGCGGGCATGGCACCCGAGGCCGCGCCGCGGGCGGGTGAGGCGCCGTCGAGGGCACTGCTGGGTGTCAGGACGCGGATGCTCATCACCTCCGTGCTGCTGCTCGCCGGGGGCTGGCTGGCCCTGGCGGCGCTGCTCGTGGTGCCCCCGCTGATCTGGCTGGCCGTGGACTCGCCGTGGCCCGCCGTCGCGGTGGCGTTCCCGCTGGTGGGCGCGGTGTGGGGCAACACCGGCGGGCGTGTGGTGCGGGAGTTCGGCTGGACGGTCGCGGAGTCCCCGGACGGCGTCCGGCTCGACCGCGGTCTGCTGGACCGCGAGCACGAGACCGTGCCGCCCGGCCGGGTCCAGTACCTGCGGATCGTCGAACCGCTGCTGTGGCGGCGGCTCGGCTGGGTCCGCGTGGAGCTGGAGGTGGCCGGCGCGGGAGGCGGCCGCGGACGGGGGCGCGACCGGGGCGGGGTGCTGATCCCCGTCACCACGCGCGAGGAGGCGGCCCGGGTGCTGGCACGGACCCTGCCCGGCTTCGACCTGGCCGAGGCCGCCGACGCGCTGACCGGTGCGCCCGCCCGGGCGCGCTGGTGCGCGCCGTGGCGGTGGCGGGCGTACGCGCACGGGGTGACGGACACCGTGTTCGTCACCCGCAGGGGCCTGCTGCGGCGGCGCACCGAACTGGTGCCGCACGCCAAGGTGCAGAGCGTCCGGTTCCGCCAGGGGCCGTGGAAGCGGCGCATGGGGCTGGCGGACCTGTCGGTGGACCACGGCGCGAACGGCTGGGCGACGGCGCGGCTCCGCGACGCCGTGGAGGCCCGGGCGCTGCTGGCGGCGCAGGCGGACCGCTCCCGCACCGGCCGCCGTACGGCGCGGCCGGACCGCTGGCTGACCTGACCGGCGGCCGGTCAAGGGCCGTTGGGTTCTTTCCGCAGAGAAACCGAGGGACCCCCGACAGCCCCTATTCGGCATCGAGTTGGTGGTCGGCCCAGACGTAGCTCTCGGGCAGCAGGTCGGTGATGCGGACGGTCCGGACGCGGTCGCCCTTGCCGACGACGACCCGGAGCTCGGGGAAGTAGTCGAGCAGGACCTGCCGGCACCGGCCGCACGGCGGGACGACTCCCCGTTCCCGGTCCCCCACGGCGACGAGCGTCGTCAGGTCGTCGATGCCCTGCGTGGCTGCCGTGCCGATGAGGACCAGCTCCGCGCAGGGGCCTCCCGTGAAGTGGTAGGCGTTCACCGCCGTGACGATCCGGCCGTCCCCGGCACGGCCCGCGGCCGCGACGGTGTGGTTGTCGCCCCGGCAGCGCGTGCGGGCGGTGTGCGTCGCGGCCCGGACCAGTTCGCGGTCGATCTCGTGGTTCTCGTCGGTCATGCGTTGTCCTTCGCAGGGTTGCGTGGGGTTGCGTGGGGTTGCGTGGGGCTTCGGACGGTGCGCGGAGCCCCGGCGTCAGGCACGCGTGTCGCGGGCGATGCGGTACAGCACGTTCCGGCGCGGTGGCCCTCCGGGGACGGTGGGGCCGTCGAAGTCGCCGCGCGGGTCCGGTGTCATGCCGATCCGCCGCATCACCGCCCGGGAGCGGGTGTTGGCCGCCGTGGCGACGGCGAGGATCTCGGGCAGGCCGAGGACGTCGAAACCGTGGTCCCGCACCCGTCGTGCCGCTTCGGTGGCGTAGCCGTGCCCCCAGGCGTGCCGGGCGAGCCGCCAGCCGATCTCCACGCCCTCGAAGGGCATGCCGTCGTCGACCGGGTCCAGGCCCGCGAACCCGACGAACGCACCGGTGTCGCGCACCTCGACGGCCCACCATCCCCAGCCGCGACGGTCGAGGTCGGCGCGGAACCGCGCCACGGCGGCGTCGCTCTGCTCCCGGGGCAGCGGGTCTCCCAGGTGCTCGCGCACCTCGGGGTCGGCGTTCATGGCTGCCCAGGGGGCGAGGTCGTCCTCGCGCCAGCGGCGGAGCACGAGGCGGTCGGTGTGCAGTGCGGTCATGGGGTCGGCCAACGCGGTCCGGGCGCCGGAGGCGAACCGTTTTCCGACGGAGGTGCCGTCGTCTCCCGGAGGTGCCGCGCGGCGGGCGGGTCGAAGGGGTCGGGCATGCCGACCGGGTGGCTGAGCCAGCGGAATGCGCCGAGGCCGGCGGGGTCGGTCAGTTCGGCGGCCTCGGAGGCGTCGCGGAGGCCGCGGACGTAGGCGAGCGCGTCGGTGGAGGCCCAGGACAGGGGCGGGCGCCCGCCGTGGATGCCGAGGTCGTGGAGCGCTTCACGCTGCGTCAGGAGCCGGGTGTTCCCGCCTGCCGCGGCGGCGCAGGAGTCGAGTGCGACGTGGGCGGTGAGGTCGCGCTGCCCGTCCGGCACCGGCGGGACCTCGCGGCCGTCCAGGTAGCCGGTGAGGGTGCCGAGCGGGGGCCGTTCGCCGCTGCGGTGACCGTAGTCCGCGGCGACGGCCAGTCCGCGTCCGAGTGCGGCCACGGCCGCAGCCCAGGCCGCGTCCCGGGGCCGTCCGATCTCCGCCCGCAGGCCCGGCTCGGTCGCCTGCGGCCACCACTGCCGCAGCCAGGCGGCGTCCGCGCCGGTGACGGGCGCGCCGAGGCTCTCGCGGCCCGTGGCGTCCACGCGCACGTAGCGGGGGACGCCGGCGTCGTCGGTCTCGGCGACGTCCAGCGGCACGTTGTCCAGCCACTCGTTCGCGAACACCAGCCCGGTCACGGAGCCGGGCGGTGGGAGTTCCGCGTACCAGGCGATGCGGGGGTCGAGCCCGTCCGGGCGGGGTGCCCGCTCCACCACGGCCGCACGGAGCCGGTCACCGAGGGCCCCGGCAGCCGGTTCGTCCGCTCCTTCCTGCCCGTCCTGCCCACGTGCCGAGGCGGCGTCGAGGACCTGCCGCACCAGTTCTCCCCGGCCGCCGCCCACGTCGAGGAGGTCGAGCGGGTCGGGCGCCCCGAGGGCGGCGTCGACGCGCTCCAGCAGCCGCAGCACGGCTTCCGCGAACAGCGCAGAGGCGTGCACGGAGGTCCGGAAGTGGGCGCGCGGCGCCTCCCGCACGAAGAAGCCGTCCGGATGCCCGTAGAGGCTCCGTTCCATCGCCTCCCGCCAGCCCCGTCCGGGGGCCGTGCGGGGTGTCGCGTGCGCGTCCTGGTCCTTCACCCGGCACACGGTACGCCGGAGCGGGCCTCCACCCCGGGGAGTAGGCGGTGCGGCAGGGATCGGCTTCCAGGCTGACCCCGGCACGTGTCCGGCCTGCCTACGGTGGGTCACGTGCACCGCATCTACGACTTCGTCCGGCGGCACCCCCTGTGGGTGGACGGCCTGTGGGCCGTCCTGCTGCTGGCGTTGTCGACGCTGTGGCTGGCCGCACCGCAGCAGCGGGCCGCGCTGGCGGACAGCCCGGTCTGGCGGGTGGCGGCGGCTCCGGTGCTGCTGGCGCCGGCGCTCGTGGTCGCGCTGCGGCGGCGGGCGCCGGAGAAGATGCTGCTGCTCGCCGGAGCCACGGGGGTGGTGCAGCTCGCTACCGGCATGGGGCCCCACCCCGGGAACTTCGCCCTCCTGGTCATCATCTTCACCGTGGCCTCCCGCAGCGTGCGGTGGGCCTCGCGGCTGGCGCTGGCGGGCGGCCTGCTGACGCCGGCGCTCGCGACGCTCCGCTGGCCGCCGGCCGCGTCCGGCCTGTGGCAGGCACTGCTCGGATGGCTGTTCCTGACCGTGCCCTTCGCCCTCGCCTGGGTGCTGGGGGATTCGCTGCGCACCCGGCGCGCGTACTACGCGGAGCTGGAGGCGCGGGCGGCCCGGCTGGAGCGGGAGCGGGAGGCACAGGCGAAGGTCGCGGTGGCGGCGGAGCGGGCGCGCATCGCCCGGGAGCTGCACGACGTGGTGGCCCACAACGTCTCGGTGATGGTCGTTCAGGCCGACGGGGCCTCGTACGTGCTTGACAGTGCCCCCGACCAGGCGCGGCAGGCGCTGCACACCGTCTCGGCCACCGGACGGCAGGCGCTGGCCGAGATGCGCCGCCTGCTGGGAGTGCTGCGCAGCGGCGACGGCGAGCAGCAGCCCGGGGAGGACGCGTACCTGCCGCAGCCGGGAGTGGCGCAGCTGGAGGACCTCGTGGAACAGGTGCGCGGCACGGGGGTGACGGTGGCGTTCGCGGTGGAGGGCACGCCCCGTCCGCTGCCGGGCAGTGTGGAGCTGGCGGCGTACCGGATCGTGCAGGAGGCGCTGACCAACACGCGCAAGCACGGCGGCCCGGACGCGGGCGCGCGGATACGCCTGACGTTCGGTGAGGAGCACCTGACGCTTCTCGCGGAGGACGATGGGCGCGGTGCACGCCCGGCGTTCCCCGAGGACGGCGGCGCCGACGGCCTCGGGCAGGGGCTCATCGGCATGCGGGAGCGGGTGGGTGTGGTCGGCGGCAGTCTGGAGATCGGGCCACGGCCCGGCGGAGGATTCCGCGTCCGGGCCCTGCTGCCGTTGCGGAGCGCGGCATGAGCCGGGTTCCGGTGCACGGGAATGCCCGGTTTCCCGGGAGAGAGGGGGCGGCGTGGCCATCCGCGTGATGCTCGTCGACGACCAGGCGCTGCTGCGCACCGGCTTCCGCATGGTGCTGTCGGCGCAACCCGACATGGAGGTGGTGGCGGAGGCGGGCGACGGCCTGGAGGCGCTGGAGATCCTCGGCGCGACGGCCGTGGACGTGGTGCTGATGGACGTACGGATGCCGCGGCTCGACGGGGTGGAGACCACGCAGCGGATCTGCCGCGAAGGGGCGGGCGGGCCGGGCGCGCCGAGGGTGCTCATCCTCACCACCTTCGATCTGGACGCCTACGCGTTCACCGCACTCCGCGCGGGTGCCGGCGGGTTCCTGCTGAAGGACGTGCCGCCGTCCGAACTCCTCGCCGCCGTCCGGGCCGTGCACAGCGGCGACGCGGTGGTGGCGCCGAGCACGACGCGGCGCATGATCGACCGGTTCGCGACGGTGCTGCCGGCCACGTCGCCGCAGCAGCCCCGTGCGCTGCGGCGGCTGACCGAGCGGGAGCGGGAGGTCCTGCTGCTGGTGGCGCAGGGGTTGTCGAACGGGGAGATCGCGGCCCGCCTGGTGCTGTCGGAGGCGACGGTGAAGACCCATGTGGGCCGCATCCTGGGCAAGCTGGAGCTGCGGGACCGGGTGCAGGCGGTGGTGCTCGCCTACGAGACGGGCCTGGTGCGGGCGGGCGGGCCGTCCCGCTGACGGTGCGGCGCGAGCGGCGTCAGACGGCGCCGCGCAGCGACGGGGCGTCGCCGTCGTCCTCTTCGGCGCCGAGGTCGAAGACCTTGCCCGCCGTTCTCCTCCGCGCCGGGGGTGCCGGAGAGGCCGGGGGCGCCACGGGCGGTGGGGCGTCGTCGGCGTCGTCCGACGGCGACGCGGCGGCGGGGTTCTTGGCCGCTCCGAAGAAGTCGAAGCCGCCGCCCGGCTGCCGCGCCACGGCGGCGGACGGCGGAACGGGTGTGGCCGGTGCGGGTGCGGGCACGTCGGCGCCGTCGGAGCCGACCGCTTCGATGGCGCGGAGCCGGCGCTGCCGCTCTCCGCTGAGCTTGAGCCGCTGCAGCGCCTCGACCGCCTGGAGGTAGGTCAGCGAGGTGGGGGCACCGGCGGCGTTGCGGTGGTCGGCCGCACCGGTCGTCAGCGCCCGGGTCTCCGTGGCGCCGGCGCTCTCCAGTTCCAGGACGCGGCGCCCTTCGAGGGCGCTGGCGCGGAGCGTCTCGGCGGTGGCGTAGCGCCGCAGCAGAGCGGCGTGCTCGCTGCGCAGCCGCCCGAGTTCGGTGCGCTTGGCCACCAGCTTCTTCTCCAGCGCCGCGCGCAGCGCGCCGGCCTTCTCGCTCTCCGACTCGTGCTCCGCCTGGCGCTCCTCGGCGCGCCCTTCGGCGGCGGACAGGCGGGCCTCGAGTTCGGAGACCCGGCGGGCACGTCCGCGGTCCCAGCGGCGGGCGAGTACGGCTCCCGCCACGGCGGCTGCGGCCGCGGCGGCCGTGAGGGCGCGGAGTACGACAGTGTCGGTGTCGGCGACTCCCGGCGTGCCGACGAGCCAGGCGCCGCCCGCGCACGCGAGGGCTGCCGCTGCGACCGCTGCAGGCGGCAGGAGACGGTGCAGAGGCTGCTCATGGCGATGACGTCCACGGGGCATGGTCGGAAATTTACCGTGTGTGCCCAGGAGCGCGACACCGTGCGAGGGCATTGTTATCGGCCGGTCACCCGGGCCGCGGCCGGTAACCGGCCGCGGCCCGGGTGATGGGCGCAGGCGTGGGCGTCGCGGCGGTGTGTCAGCCGTCGAGGAGGCCCTTCTTCTCCAGGTAGGCGCGGGCGACGTCGTCCGGCTTGCGGCGTTCCGCGTCGACCTGGCGGTTGAGGTCGACCAGGTCCTCGGTGGTGAGGGTGGCGGTGAGCTCGTTGAGCGCCGCCACGGCCTTTCCGCCGCCGAGGGAGTCGGGGTTGACGACCGGCAGGACGTTGTCGGCGTTCTGGAGCCCCTTGTCGTCCTCCAGGAGCACCAGCCCGAAGTCCTGCAGGGTGGCGTCGGTGGTGGTGGTCAGCACCAGCTGGTTGGTGCCGTTCTTCACCGACTGCTTCGCCTGGGTGGTGCCGACACCCTTGGGGTCGACCTCGGTGACGTCGACGTTGTACGTCTTCTCCAGCCCGGGCTGGCAGAACGGTCGTTCGACGCACTCGTCGCCGGCGGCGAGGCGCACCTCGACGTCCGCGGCCCCGAGGTCGGACAGCGTCTTCAGGTCGTGCTGCGCGGCGAACTTCTTCGTGACGGCGAAGGCGTTCTGGTCGACTGCCTCACCGACGTCGAGGACCTTCAGTCCCCGCTGGGAGGCCAGTTTCTCCAGGGCGGCGACGGTGGCGTCGACGTCGTTGGAGGCGACCGGCTTCTTCGCGGCGGCGTCGGCGCCGTTCACCTTGGCGTTGAGGAACTCGGCGAGGGTGGCGGCGTATTCCGGAACGAGGTCGATCTGGCCCTTCTCCAGGGCCGGTTCGTACAGCTCGCGGTTGTTCAGTGTCTTGACGGTGGTGTCGTACCCGGCGTCCCGGAGCACGTGGGCGTACAGGCCGGCGAGAACCTTCGACTCGGTGAAGCCGGCGGAGCCGACGACGAGCGACGTGCCGTCACCGGCCGCGTCGTCCCCGCCCTGCTGTTCGAGGCTCTCGCCGCCGCACGCCGTCAGCCCGGCGGCCAGGAGAACCGCCGTCGAGGCGCCGACCACCGCACGGGTTGCTCTGCGGCCGCGGGGTGAAGTGCTGCTGCGGATCACGTCAGTCACCGTCCATCTGTGCGAAGTCACGACGGCGGCCCAGCATGCCACGGACGGCCCTCAGGCGGGTGACTTCGCGGGTTCCGGGGCGGCTTCGGAGGCCGTGCCGCGGGCCGTGCCGCGGGCGGTACGGCGGCGGCCCCGCATGGGGTCGAGCAGGCGGCCGAGAAGCACCAGCACGGCCTCGACGAGCAGTGCGAGCACGGCGACCAGTGCCGCGCCGGCCACGACCTGCGCGGTGTCGTAGGTGCGGAACCCGGCGGTGACGATCCGGCCGAGGCCTCCGCCGCCGGCGAGCGCCGCGAGCGTCGCGGTGGCGACGACCTGCACGGCCGCGGACCGTACGCCGGTGGCCAGCAGCGGGTACGCCAGGGGCAGTTCGACCCGGGCGAGGAGCTGCCCGCCGGACATGCCCATGCCTCGGGCTGCCTCCACGGCCTCGGGGTCGGCCTCCCGCATGCCGACGTAGGCGTTGGTCAGCAGCGGCGGGATCGCGAACAGCACGAGGGCGAGGATCGTCGGCACGTCGCCGTAGCGGCCGAGGGGGCTGAGAGTGAGCAGCACCAGCACGGCGAACGTGGGGACGGCGCGGCCCGCGTTGGACAGGTTGACCGCCAGGGCGCCGCCGCGGCCGATGTGGCCGAGCCACACGGCGAGGGGGAGGGCGAGGCCGCAGGCGATGCCGAGGCAGACCGCGGTGAGGTACAGGTGCTCGCCCAGGCGTTGCAGAACACCGCCGGTTTCGGTCCAGTGCGCGGCGGTCGAGAGCCAGAGCCAGGCGTCGGGCAGCACACCCATGTCAGGCCCCCTTTCCGGCCGGGGCACGGTGGCGGGCCCACGGGGTGAGCATCCGCTGGACGCCGAGCAGCAGCAGGTCCGCGGAGACGGCCAGCACGACGCAGACGGCGGACGCGGTGAGGACCTGCGCCTTGAAGAAGCTGTCCATGCCGCTGTAGATGAGGTTGCCGAGGCCGCCGTAGCCGACGATGGCGCCGACGGTGGTGAGGGAGACGGCCGAGACGGTGGTGATCCGCACCCCGGCCATCAGGGCCGGTACCACCAGCGGGAGTTCGACCTCGAAGAGCAGGCGCCACGAGCCGTAGCCCATGCCGCGTGCCGCCTCGCGCGCCTCCTCCGGCACGGCGTCGAGCCCGGCGAGGACGTTCCGCACCAGAACGGTGAGGGAGTACAGCACCAGGCCGCTGACCACGACGGCGGCGGAGACCCCGAAGACGGGCAGCAGCAGGGCGAACATCGCCAGCGAGGGAATCGTGTAGAGGACCGTCGTCAGGCCCAGCAGCGGCTCGGCGGCAGGCCGCCAACGGCGCGCGGCCAACGCCATGGGGAGCGCGACCAGCAGGCTGATCACGACCGCTCCCGCGGCGATGCCGATGTGCTGCACCGTCGCGTCGACCAGTTCACCGCTGCGGGAACGGACGTATTCGGCGCAGATCCAGTCGTTGGCCGTCAGGCAGTCTCTCGACGCCACCCGGGCTTCCTTCCCTCACCGATGCGCGGACGGTCCTGCGGTGCACCGGCCGAACCGTGACCACCGCGTACGGACATGTCGCCCGTGCGCCTGACAGGATGACAGTGTGATTCGTTTCGATGGCGCCAGCAAGCGGTACCCCGACGGCACGGTGGCCGTGGACGACCTGTCGTTCGACGTGGCGGAGGGTGAACTGGTCACCCTCGTCGGGCCGTCCGGCTGCGGCAAGACCACCACCATGAAGATGGTCAACCGCCTGATCGAACCGACCTCCGGACGCGTCCTGGTAGACGGCGAGGACATCGCGGGCGTCGACCCCGTGGAGCTGCGCCGCAGGATCGGCTACGTCATCCAGCACGTGGGGCTCTTCCCGCACCGGACGGTACTGGACAACACCGCGACCGTGCCGCACCTGCTGGGCGTGAAGAAGGCCCGGGCACGGCAACGCGCAGCGGAACTGCTGGATCTGGTGGGACTCGACCCGTCGGTGTTCGGGAAGCGCTACCCCGACCAGTTGTCGGGAGGCCAGCGCCAACGGGTGGGTGTCGCGCGGGCGCTGGCCGCCGACCCGCCGGTGCTGCTGATGGACGAGCCGTTCGGCGCGGTGGACCCGGTCGTGCGGGAGCACCTGCAGAACGAGTTCCTCAAGCTCCAGGCGACCGTGCGCAAGACCGTGCTGTTCGTCACGCACGACATCGAGGAGGCCGTCCGGCTGGGCGATCGGATGGCCGTGTACGGAGAGGGACGGGTCGAACAGCTCGCGCCGCCCGCACAGGTGCTGGGGGCACCGGCCACGCCGTACGTCGCCGACTTCGTGGGTGCCGACCGCGGGTTGAAGCGGCTGTCGGTGACGCCCATCGAACGGGGCGATCTGGTGCAGCCGCCGATCGTGGGCCAGGACGACGCGGCGGCCGACGCGGCGGAGCGCATGGGGCGCGAGGGCGCGCACTGGGCCGTCGTGCTGGACACCGCGGGCGGACTGCACGGCTGGGTGTCCGCCGATGCGGTGTCCGGCGGTCACGGCACGGTGCGGGACAGCGCCCGCCGCATGGAGGCGTGGCTGCCGCTCGGGGCCTCGCTCAAGCAGGCGTTCAGCACGATGCTCCAGCACGACGCGGGCTGGGTGGCCGTCCTCGACGGCGAGGGCGACGGCGCGTGCTTCGTCGGCGTCCTCACCCCGGCCCGCCTGCACGAGGCATTGCGGCGGTCCGTGGACGCCGACGCGCGCGACGTTCCGCGGGAGGACGTCGACTTCCGGTCCGTGACGGGCGTGTAGGCCCCGCCGAAGGCGGCAGCGCTCCGCGAACTGCGGCCTACCGGGGCGGCTCCTCGGCCCGGGCCGCCGCCGCGCCGAAGGTCGAGGTATCGAGGTCGCAGTCGAACGGTGCCGGGATGCGCAGCCGTTCACCGAACGGCACCGTCAGACGGGAGACGTAGCCGTGGGCGGTGGGCTGCCAGAGGACCGTGGCCGTCTCCTCCTGCATGTCCAGCAGCAGATACACCGGCACACCGGCCCGGCCGTAGGCCGGCGCCTTGTCGTCCCAGTCGGTGTCCCGGGTCGAGTCGGACGTCAGCTCGGCCACGAGGGAGAGCGCCTCTCCGTCCACGTACCGGCCTCGGCCCTGGAAAGCGCTCTCTGCGACCACGTAGACGTCCGGACCGTAGGCACGCTCCAGCGCGGGGAAAGCGAAGAGGAAGGGCGAGCTGTCCGCGGCGTGGCCGGGAGGAGCGTGCGACTCCAGCTGAGCGCGAATGCTGCGCATGATCGGCCAGTAGGCCTTCTGCGACCACGGTGACATGACGATGTTTCCCCCGATGATCTCCGCCCGGTATCCGGCGGGCACCTCCATGGCCAGCAACGTGCGGCACAGCTCCTGAAAACGGGCTGCACCGCGCGGAACCTCGGTAGCCGCAGAGTGTTCGATCATCAGTGCCATCATGCGCCTCCTGGTCGGGGATCGCCACGCACGAAGCGTAGGAGACACGAACGGCCCACGGTCACGGAGAGCGCCGGGTTCACCGTTTCGGGGAGGTCGCTGCACGGCGCCGCAGCATGGGTGCCACCTCTGGGGCGAGGGTGACACTCTGCGACGGAGTGTCGTCGTACGATCGCTCTGGGTGTACGCTGCGTCGTGACCGATCGCCTCGTCCTGAACGAGGCGGTCCCCAGCGGTGCTGACAACACCGGCTGGGGACCTTCACCACGAGGACTAACAAGGAGTCCCCGGGATGCTCCGGCATGTTATCGCGCCTCGGCGCGCGTTCTCCCAGATTCCGCACGCCATCACGCGCAATCGACGCCTCGGCTCGCACGCGAAGAACCTGCTGAACTGGCAGCTCTCGCTCCCCGCCGACGCCCACGAGAACCTCAGCGACACCGCGCAGGCAGCGGGACTGCGGAAATCCGCCTTCCAGGAGGGCAAGCGGGAACTGCTCGGGGAAGGGTTCCTGCACCAGTGGAAGGTCCGCACCGAGCGCGGCACTATCGCCACGGTGCAGCTCGTCTCCAACGTCCCGCTCACCGCGGAGGAAGCGGCGGCGGTGCGGGACGGACGGCGCCCCGCACCCGGCCTGGCCCGCACGATCCGCGACACCGGCGAGCCACCGACGGCCACCCCACCGGCCGTCGGTGAGCCGACCGTTCGGGCCGCCGGCCGTCTTCCCGAAAAGAACACCCGGGAGAACACCTCCCCACCCACCGCGCCGCGGCCCGAACCGGCGCCGGCCGCGCCGGACGGCCCCGCGCCGGACGGCCCCGGCGACGCGGCGGCCGAAGCGCTGCTGCGCTCCCTGGTCCACCGCGAGCCGCGGCTCGCGCTGTCGGCCCGCAAAGCCCGCGAGTGGGCACCGTTGGCCGCACCGTGGATCACCTGCGGACTGCCACTGGAACAGGTCCGCCGGCTCCTCACCGAAGGGCTCACGGGCGCCCGTTCACCGCTCGGAGCGCTCCGCTGGAGATTGGCGAACGCGCTGCCCGACGTGCCGCCGCCTCCGGTGCCCCGGCCGCGCCCGGAGCCCCGGGTGGCCCGCATGCGGGAGTGCCGCACCCGGCACGACCAGCCGCGGCTGTTCACTCCGCCACCGGGCAGCGACGAGGACCGCTGCTGGGACTGCCGCACCGGGCCCGGGGAGCCCGACGGGCGGGAAACCGACGAGCCGGAAGCACCGGACGGCACCGGCTTCGCGGCGTTCCGCGCCGCTCGACGAAGCCACTGCCCGAGTCCGCGTGCGGCACGGAGGACGACACAGGCCGCTTAGCGGCGACGGAGGTGGAGCGTGGGCGGGACGGACCAGGACGACAAGCGGAGTCGGAGCGGCACGTACACGACGGACGGCGCGGACGGCGCTCCGCGGGACGCCTCGCTGGACGACGACTCGTTCACGGTGCTCAGAGCCGTCGGCCGCCAGATCAAGCTGTGGCGGGAGGCGGCGGGGATGCGCCAGTCCGAATTGGGCGCCGGAATCGGCTACGGCGAGGAGATGGTCTCGGCGGTCGAGCGGGGACGCCGCGCGCCCCGACCGGAGTTCCTCGACGGCGCCGACCGCCTGCTGGGCGCGGGCGGCAAACTGGCCGCGTTCAAGAGCGACGTCGCGGAAGCCCGATACCCGAAGAAGGTCCGCGACCTGGCGAGACTGGAAGCGGAGGCCGTCGAACTCGGCGCGTACGTCAACACGGTGGTCCACGGACTGCTGCAGACCGAGGAGTACGCCCGCGCCCTCTTCCAACTGCGGCGTCCCGCATACAGCGAGGACGATCTCGAACGCCACCTCGCAGCCCGCATGGCGCGGCAGGGGATCTTCGATCGGCATCCTGCTCCGTTCCTGACCGTGGTGCAGGAAGAGGCGACCTTGCGCCGACCGATCGGTGGCCGCCACGTGCTCGGGCGACAACTCGAACATCTCCTGCAACTGGCACGGATGCCTTCCGTGGCCATCCAGGTCATGACCACGGAAACGGAGGACCACGCCGGGCTCGGAGGCTCGCTGCGCGTGCTCAAGCTCAAGGACGGAATGGCCCTCGCGCATGACGAAGTCCAGCTCACCAGCCGCCTCATCACTGATCCGAAGGAGGTGCAGATCCTGGAGATGAGGTATGGAATGATCCGTGCCCAGGCCCTTACTCCACGTGAGTCACTGGCCTTCATCGAGGAACTGTGGAGAGCGGGATGACACTCGAGTCGACCGGTGGCGACGCCACACCGCTGCAGTGGACGAAGAGCAGTTACAGCACCAACGACGGCCCGGACTGCGTCGAGGTGGCGGCGTCGGGCACGGTGCAGGTGCGGGACTCCAAGAACGTGCACGGCCCTCGCCTGCGCTTCGCTCCTGCCGCCTGGCGCGCGTTCGTCGACCATGCCCGGGGCTGAGGCCACGACCCGAACCCCGCCCCGGCTCCCGTCAGTCGGGCCCGACGAGGACGGTGTCCAGGGTGCGCGGCCCGTGGACTCCCTCGACGCGGGACAGTTCGATGTCGCTGGTGGCGGAGGGGCCGGAGATCCAGGTCTGCGGGCGACGCGGGTCGAGCAGCGGAAGTGCCCGCGGCACCGAGGCGACGACCTGATCCGCGCGGATCACGCAGATGTGGTGGTCCGGGACCAGGGTGAGCGCACGCCGCCCCTGCGCCGGTCCGGCGTCCAGGACGACGGTGCCGGTCTCGGCGACGGCGAGCGCACAGCCCGTGAGCGCGCTGTCGACCGTGTCCAGCCGCGCGGCCGTCAACCCGGCGCTGTCCGGGATTTGTTCGACGCCTTCCGCCTCGCTCAGCCACGCGGGCGGCAGATCGGCCGGTACGGCCACGGAGCGGGAGCCGCGCGCCGCCAGCAGTTCCGCGACCACGGACGGCAGGTGCCGGGAGGTGGTGCGGTGGACCCGGGCGCGGTAGTCGGCCAGGTTCTCCGCCAGCAGGTCCAGCCCGGTATCCGGCGTCTCGGGGACATGTGCCGGGAGGTAGTCGCGGGCGACCGGGGAGTCGGCGGGCGAGGCGGCCGCGGGAACGTCGCCCAGGGCGGCTCGGATGCGGCGCAGTACGAGGTCGCGGGAACCGGTCATTCCCGTTCTCCTTCCCTCGTTCCGCCGCGGTTCTTTCGCCACCAGTCGCGGAACGGCTCCGCGGGCAGCGGCGGCAGGTCGCGGCTGTCGCTCCAGGCCTTCGCCGCACCGGGGAACGGCAGCCGCTTCGGCTGGAGTCCGCGGGCGCGGGAGACGGCGCGGGTGGCCGCCGCGTATGCCGCCGGGTGGTCCAGCAGCCAGGTCGCGGCCCGGACTGCCGCCCGCTCGACCCGGTGCCCGGACGCCTGCTCGGCCACGCGCTCCCGCAGGTGCACCAGCACCTCGGGGATGTCGATGGCGACCGGGCAGACCTCGTAGCAGGCCCCGCAGAGCGAGGAGGCGTAGGGCAGTGAGGCGTCCACCTCGCTCTGCACGCCGCGCAGTTGCGGGGTGAGGATCGCACCGATGGGGCCCGGGTAGGGCGAGGCGTAGGCGTGGCCGCCCGCACGCTCGTACACCGGGCAGACGTTGAGGCAGGCGGAGCAGCGGATGCAGCGCAGCGCCTGCCGGCCGACCTCGTCGGCGAGGGTGTCGGTGCGGCCGTTGTCGAGCAGGACCAGGTGGAAGGCGCGCGGGCCGTCACCGTCGGTGGTGCCGGTCCACGTCGAGGTGTAGGGGTTCATGCGCTCGGCGGTGGAGGAGCGCGGCAGCAGTTGCAGGAAGACCTCGAGGTCCTGCCAGGTGGGCACCACCTTCTCGATGCCCACCACGGAGATCAGCGTCTCGGGGAGGGTCAGGCACATCCGGCCGTTGCCCTCGGACTCGACGACGACGAGGGTGCCGCTCTCCGCGACGAGGAAGTTCGCGCCGGAGACGGCGACCTCGGCGCGCAGGAACTTCTCCCGCAGGTGCAGCCGGGCGGCTTCGGCGAGGTCGTCGGGGCGGTCGGTCAGCTGCTCGGGGGCCGGGCGTCCCCAACGGCCCATCGCGTCGCGGAAGATGTCGCGGATCTCGCTGCGGTTCCGGTGGATCGCCGGGACCAGGATGTGGGAGGGCAGGTCGTCGCCGAGCTGCACGATGAGTTCGGCGAGGTCCGTCTCCCAGGCGTCGATGCCTTCTGCTGCGAGGGCGTCGTTGAGTCCGATCTCCTGCGTCGCCATGGACTTGACCTTGACGACCTCGCGCTCGCCGGTGGCCCGGACCAGGTCGGTGACGATCCGGTTGGCCTCCTCGGCGTCCGCGGCCCAGTGGACGACGCCGCCCGCGGCGGTGACGGCCTCCTCGGCCCGCAGCAGGTAGTGGTCGAGGTGCCGCAGCGTGCGGTCCTTGATCTCCTTGCCGGCCTGCCGCAGCCGTGCCCAGTCGTCGAGTTCGGCGACGGCCGAGGCCCGCTTGCCGCGGATGGTGCGGGTGGCGTGGGTGAGGTTGGCCCGCAGCTGCGCGTCGCCGGTCGAGACGGCCGCCGCCTCGGGGAAGGGCGGCATGCCGAGGTAGGTGGTGTTCATGCGGGCGCCTCCCGGTCCGGTTCCGTGTGCGCGAGGATCTCGGCGAGGTGGAGCGGTCGCAGCGGTGCGTCCTGCCGCCGGATCAGCCCGTCGAGGTGCGTCAGGCAGGAGTTGTCCGCGCCGCACAGCGTGTCGGCGCCGGTGGAGACGGCGTGGCCGACCTTGTCCCGGCCCATGGCGGCGGAGACGGCGTCGTTCTTCACCGCGAAGGTGCCGCCGAACCCGCAGCACTCGTCCGCGCCGGGCAGCTCCACCAGGCGGAGTCCCCGCACCGCCCGCAGCAGCCGCAGCGGGCGGTCGCCCAGGCCGAGCACGCGCAGCCCGTGGCAGGACGGGTGGTAGGTGACGGTGTGCGGGTAGGAGGCGCCGACGTCGACGACACCCAGCACGTCGACCAGGAACTCGCTGAGTTCGTACACGCGGGGCACCAGCCGGGCGGCTGCCTCGGCGAGCGCGTCGCCGCGGCCCTCGGCCCGTGCCGCCCGGCCGATCCGCGGGTAGGTGTCCCGGACCATCGCGACGCAGGAGGCGGAGGGCGCGACCACGTGGTCGTAGCCGGCGAAGGCGGCGACCGTGCGCCGCACCAGTGGTTCGGTCTCCCGCCGGTAGCCGGTGTTGTACTGCGGCTGGCCGCAGCAGGTCTGTGCCGCCGGGAAGTCGACCCGGACGCCGAGTCGTTCCAGCAGGGTGACCGTGGCGCGGCCGGTGTCCGGGTGGAGGGCGTCGTTCACGCAGGTGACGAAGAGGGCGACGCGCAGGCCCGCGCCGGGCGGCAGCGCGGTCATCGGCCGGCCGGCGCGGGGAGCCGCGGGGAGGCAGTCGTGCCCATGGTTCCTCCGGGGTGCCCGACGGCGGGCGGGTGCGACGGAACGGAACACCAGTGTGCTGCGCCGCGGCGGCTCACCACACCCCCGGCGCGGGATTCGGGTGAGTCCGCGGCGCCCGGGGCCTGCTCAGGTCCGCGCCGCGGAGGACGGGCCCTCGCCGTTGTCGTCGTCGCCGTCCTCGGGCAGGCGGCACACCCGCTGGAGGAACACCGCCGCGGCGACGACCGCGGCGCCCGCCAGCACCGAGAAGCCGGCGTACAGCGCCTGGTGGTGCCGGGCCGGGGTGTCGATGTCGCTGAGCAGCAGGAAAACGCCGGTGCCGCCGTAGAGGCCGGACACCAGTGCCGCGACGAGTGCGCTGGCCTGCCCGAAGACGACCGCGCGGGCGGCCATCATCGGCTCCACGCCCGCGGCATCGGGCTGCCGCTCGCGCTGCGCCTTGAGGCGGGCCCGCAGCGACAGCGCCGTCGCGAGCAGCACCGTGGCGATGATGGCCAGCACGATCGGCGCGGCCGTCGGCACACGCGGCAGTGCGCCGTACCGGTCCAGCAGCCGGGCGAACGCCCATGCCAGCACGCCGGCGACCACGAAGACGCCTACCAGGGTCCGGAAACGCAGTTCTCTCACGCGGGCACCAACGCTCAGTCGGGCAGGCTCAGTTCCAGGTCGGTGCGCGGGGAGACGCCCGCGCGTCCCACGGCGTCCAGCAGTGCGGACACCTTGCCGCGCCCCGGCACCTCGGCGTCGGCGTCGACGTCGTTCCACGGCGCGAGGACGAAGGCGCGTTCGTGCACCCGCGGGTGCGGGAGGGTCAGTCCCGGGTCGTCCGAGACGACGTCCTGGTAGGACACGATGTCGACGTCGATCGTGCGCGGTCCCCAGCGTTCGTCGCGGACCCGCTCCAGCGCCTCCTCGATCGCGTGGCCCCGTTCCAGCAGCGAGCCGGGCGGCAGGGTGGTGCGGACCAGCACGACCGCGTTGAAGTACGACGGCTGGCTCGACGGGTCGACGCCCCACGGCTCCGTCTCGTACACCGGCGAGAGCGCCTTCACCCTGAGCCCTGGCGTGTCCGCCAGCGCGTCGACGGCGCTCTGCAGCGTCTCCAGCCGGTTGCCGAGGTTGCTGCCGAGCGCGACGACGGCGTGCTTGGGGTTGCTCAGGGTGATGTCGGCGGCGTCCACCTGGTGCACGACGGAGGCGGGCACCGGCTGTACGGTCGGGTCACTGTTCGGCGTCATGCGCGGCTCCGCTGAATGGTGATGGTCACGTCGTCGAAGGGCACGGTGATCGGCGCGTCGGGCTTGTGCACGACGACCCGCACCTCGGCGACGGCTTCGTGCGCGAGGCAGGCGTCGGCGATGCGCTGCGCCAGCGTCTCGATGAGATCGACGGGCTCGCCCGTCACGACGGCCTCGATCTCCTCGGCCACGATCCCGTAGTGCACCGTCCGGGCCAGATCGTCCCCGGCCGCGGCCGGCCGGGTGTCCAGCCCCATGTCGACGTCCACGACGAAGGTCTGTCCCTCTTCCCGTTCCCGGGGGAGGACGCCGTGATACCCACGGGCCCGGAGGCCGTGCAGTGCCACACGGTCCATGCGGCTCCCACTCCTTCCCTCGGTCGGTCACGCGGCGCGCCCCTGCACGCGCCGAGGCACGGCGCGCCGGGGCACGCGAACTGTCGAATCCACCCGCGGGCGCCCCCGCTGCCGCCCGCCGCCGGCGTGGCGGACGGTCCCGCTCAGGTTGGGCGGGGCCTACCCGGTAGCGCCCCGGGCCACTCTCGCATTCCCCCGGACGTGCCATGAAGCGGCGCCGCCGCCCGCGCCGCACGGCCCGGGCCGCCTCCGGGACGGCACGGAGGGCGCCGCGGCACCGCGACGGCCTAGGCTGGGCGCATGAGAACGATGCGAGGCCAGGTGTCGGGCCTGCCGGAGTGGGACCGCTGCGCGGTGATGGGCGTGGTGAACGTCACGCCGGACTCCTTCTCGGACGGCGGCCGCTGGTTCGATCCCGAGGCCGCGGTCAAGCACGGTCTGGACCTGGCCGCCCGGGGCGCCGATCTGGTCGACGTGGGCGGCGAGTCGACGCGGCCGGGTGCGACGCGCGTGGACGAGGCGGAGGAGCTGCGCCGGGTGCTGCCGGTGGTCCGCGACCTGGTCTCGGCCGGGATTCCGGTGAGCGTCGACACCATGCGCGCCGCGGTCGCGGAGCAGGCGCTGGCGGCCGGTGCTTCGCTCGTCAACGACGTGAGCGGCGGCAGGGCCGATCCGGCGATGGTGCCGACCGTCGCCGAGGCGGAGGCGCCGTTCGTCGTCATGCACTGGCGGGGCCGTTCGGTGGACATGAACGACCGCGCGGTCTACACGGATGTCGTGAGCGAGGTGATCGCGGAACTGCGCGGCGCCGTGGACGACGCGGTGGCGGGGGGCATCGCTCCGGAACGGATCGTCGTCGACCCGGGTCTGGGCTTCGCCAAGCAGGCCGAGCACGACCTGGCGCTGGTCGCCGCGCTCGGCAGGTTTCGCAGCGAGCTGGAGCGCCCGATGCTGGTCGCCGCGTCGCGGAAGCGTTTCCTCGGGCGGGTACTCGCCGGTGGTCCGGACGTGACGCCGCCGCCCGCCCGGGAGCGGGACGGCGCGACGGCCGCCGTCTCTGCTCTCGCGGCGCGGGAGGGCGCGTGGGCGGTGCGGGTGCACGAGGTGCGCGCCACTGCGGACGCGGTGCGGGTGGCCCGGGCGCTCGAAGGAGCCGAGTGAGCAGCGCCCGCACGGACATCGAGGCCGTCGAGGCGGCGAACACCGCGCTGTACGAGGCGGTCGAGCGGGGCGATCTGGAAGCGCTCGGGGACCTGTGGCTGGAGGCGGAGGTCAGCGTCGTGCATCCCGGCTGGCCGGTGCTCACCGGCCGCGGCGAGGTGATGCGCAGCTATGCGCTGATCATGGCGAACACCGAGTACATCCAGTTCTTCCTCACCGACGTGGAGGTCTCCGTCATCGGCGACACCGCGGTGGTCAGCTGCACGGAGAACATTCTGAGCGGGGGTCCCGCGGAGGGCGAGGGGGAGATCGGCCCGCTGGTGGGCGGCCTGGTGGTGGCGACGAACGTCTTCCGCCGCGACGAGGACGGCCGCTGGAAGGTGTGGTCGCACCACGGCTCCCCCGTGCTGGTGGAGGGCGAGGACGACGACGGCAGCGAGGAGCTCGGCGGCTGACCACCGGATCGGCCCGCTCCGTACAGGTGTTCATCGCATTGCCGTTCGAAGTTGACGTGAACTCTTCTATATTGGTGCTCTGTCGATCGCCGGTCACCCCCGTCAGGACCTGACCAGTCCCGAGGACCTTCACAGATGACGACCGAGAGCGCCCCGCGGCGGACGCGGACGACGAGCACGGCCACGGGAACCGTGCTCGCGTTGCTGATCACGGCCTTGCCGGTGGCGTCCGCCTGCGCGTGGGCCGTGCACCGAGCGCCTCCGTCCGCGGGCGCCGAGGCCGCCTGGTTCTCGGTCGGCGGCGGGGTGCTGCTGTGTGCCGCCGTGGCCGTCGCGACGCACCAGTTCCTCACCGTACGGCGGCTGCGCCGGACGGGCGCCGCCAAGGACGCGGCCGCCGCCTCGGCGCGGGCCGCGGCCGAGCACTTCGCCGACGTGACGGTGCCCGAGGTCGTGGCGCAGCTCCGTGACGGTGCGTCCCCGGGTACGGCGCTGGCCTCCGCGTCCGGAGGCGACGGGACACAGCAGCGGGTGCTGCGGATCCTGGCCGCCGAGGTGCACCGCGGCGAGAGCCGCCGGGCGGCCGCGGTGGCGGCGTGCGCCAACGCCGCGGGGCGGGTGCAGGCGTTGACCACCTCGATGGCCGCCGACCTGCGGGACATGGAGCACCGGTACGCCGATCCGGACGTCCTCAGCGACCTGCTGCACCTGGACCACCGCACCGCCCGGGCCGGGCGGTTGGCGGACAGCATCGCCGTCCTCACCGGCGCCCGCTCCGGTCGGCGCTGGGCGAAGCCCATCCGCATGGAGAGCATCCTGCGCGGCGCGATGGGCAGGATCCAGGGCTACCAGCGGGTGAGGCTGCACAGCACGAGCACCGTCGCCGTCGCCGGGCACGCGGCGGAGGGCGTGATGCACGCCCTGGCCGAACTCATGGACAACGCCGCGAACTTCTCGCCGCCGACCGCCGAGGTGCACGTGTACGTCGAGGAGGTCTCCGCAGGCGTCGTGATCACTGTCGAGGACGGCGGCCTGGCGATGGGCGACGTCGCCCTGCGCCGCGCACGGGAAGCGGTGGAGCCCCGGTCGCTCCGCGACCTGGAGGCGCTTCCGGGCACCCGCCTCGGACTGTCCGTCGTCGGGCGGCTCGCCCACAAGCACGGGCTGACCGTGTCCTTCCGGCCCTCCGCGCACGGCGGCACCGGCGTGCTGCTGCGCATCCCGCAGGAGCTGGTGACGGAAGCGGCCGCGCCTCCGGCCGCCCCGACCGCCGGCACGGCCCTGCCCGACGTGCGGGGCGCCGGACTGCCCGACGGTGCGCCTGTCGACAGCACACCCACGGACAACACACCCACGGACAGCGCTCCCGTCGACAACGCCCCCGTCGAGTACGGCGACAGCGGGCTCCCCCGACGCCGGCGCGGCCGGACACTCGACGCCGCCCGCCGGACCGCGGACACGCACGACGGACGGCCGCGCCGCTCCCGCAGCGCCGCCGAGTCCGGCTCCCGGCTCGGCACGTTCCGCCGGGCCGTCCGCCGGGACGGGGCGCCCGGCACCCCTCGGCCGGAGCAGCCGGACGGGGACACCGCACCACCCGCCTCTCCCGACCCTGCTGCAACCGCCCCGGAGGACCACCCCGAATGACCACCGACGGCACACTCGACTGGCTGCTGGAGAACCTGCTGGAGAGAACACCGGGCGCCCGGCACGGCCTGGTCCTCTCGCGCGACGGACTGAAACTGTGCCGGACACCCGAACTGTCCCTGGACCAGGCCGATCAGCTCGCCGCCATCGCCGCGGGCATCCAGAGTCTCTCCCAGGGCGCCTCCGTCGAGTTCGGCGACGGCACGGGCGGGGTGCGGCAGGCCATGACGGAGTTCTACGGCGGCGTGCTGTTCGTCGTCGAGGCGGGCGAGGGGGCCCACCTGGCGGTACTCGCCGCGGAGGACGCGGACGTCGGCCTGGTCGGGCACAACATGCACGAACTCGTCGAGCAGATCGGCGAACACCTCAGCACACCGCCCCGCGACGTCCCCGACGGCGGCGGCACGGCATGAGCCGCCCCGGCCGCGACGACGACCCCGACCGGCTGTACACCGTCACCGGCGGACGCAGCCGGTCCACCGCGTCGGACACGCTCACGTTCGACCTGGTGACCCTCGTGGTGGCCGAGTGCGAGCCCACGCCCGGCATGCAGTCCGAACACGCCGCGATCCTGCGGCTGTGCCGCCACCCCACCGCCGTGGTGGAGGTGGCGTCCGATCTGGGGCTGCCGGTCGGTATCGCCCGCATCCTGCTCGGCGACCTGCTGGCTGCCGGCCGCATCACCGCCCGTCACCCCCGCACGGCCGCCACTGCCACGGAACGCGTGCCCCACCCCGACCTTCTGAAGCAGGTGCTCGTTGGCCTCCGCAACCTCTGACCCCTCGACCGTCGGCGGCCGCGCCCCCGGCGACTCCGCCTACATACCGGCCCGCGCGTGGCGTCCCCCGCTGAGCAGCAGTGCCGAGAACGGGCTGAAGATCGTCGTGGTGGGCGGGTTCGGAGTCGGCAAGACCACCCTGGTGCGTTCGGTGAGCGACATCCGCCCGCTGAACACCGAGGAGACGATGACGCGGGCCGGGGAATCCGTGGACGACCCCGGTGCCGTGGCGGGCAAGACCACCACCACGATCGCCTTCGACTTCGGGCGGATCAGCCTCGACGAGCGGACCGTGCTCTACCTGTTCGGAGCACCCGGTCAGGAGCGCTTCTGGTTCCTGTGGGACCGGCTGTTCTCCGGCACGCTCGGCGCCGTCGTGCTGGTGGACACCCGGCGGCTCGCGGACTCCTGGTACGCCATCGACCGGCTGGAGCACCACGGCACCCCGTTCATCGTGGCGCACAACGACTTCGGCGGCCCCCGGCACACCCACGCACAGATCCGGGAAGCCCTCGACATCGACGACGACATACCGCTCGTCGACTGCGACGCCCGGGAGCGCGCGTCCAGCCGGGACGTCCTCATCACCCTGGTCGACCACGTGCACGCCCGGTCGGCCGAGCACTACGCGCAACGCTCCGCCTCGACGTGACGCCGCAGGCGCCCCGCCACCGCAGACAGGCATCGGCCTCCCGGGAGGGCACACCGTGACCAGCACGCCCGAGTCCCACACGACGGAGGGCTGTCCCGTTCGCGGGGCCGCCCCCGCCACCGGCGCAGTCCCCCTCGGTGGGAAGGCGTTCCTCGACGGACCGGCGCAGTTCTACCGCGACGTCCGGAGGGAACAGGGCCCGGTGGCGCCCATCGAGCTGCCCGGGGGCGTTCCGGCCTGGCTGGTGCTCGGCTACCGCGAACTGCACCGTGTCACCACCGATCCCGTGCTGTTCAGCAGGGATTCGAGTATCTGGAACCTGTGGGACAGCATCCCGGACGACTGGCCCATGCTGCCGATGGTCGGCAAACAGCCCTCCATCCTCTACACGGTGGGCGAGCGGCACCGGCGCCGCTCGGAGCTGCTGAGCGACGCGCTGGCGGGCGTCGATCCCTTCGAACTGCGGGACCATGTCGAACGGTTCGCCGACGAACTCATCGACGCCTTCTGCGGCAGCGGGACCGCCGATCTGATCGCGGACTACGCCAAGATGCTTCCGGCCCGTGTACTGGCGCGTCTCTACGGCTTCTCCGACGCGCGCGGTCTCGAACTGGCACGGTCGGTCAACGCCCTGGTCGACGGAGGCCCGGACGCCCTTTCCGGAGCGCGCGCGGCCACCGCCTCCATGCAGGAGCTGCTCAACTCCCGCCGCGAATCCGTGTCCGAGGTGGCCGCCGACGTCGCGGACCGGATGCTCGCCCACCCGCGGCGGGGGGACTTCACCCTGGGCGAGCTGGTCCAGGACATGCGGGTGATCATGACGGCCGGCCATCAGCCGACGGCCGACTGGATCGGGAACTCGCTGCGCCTGATGCTCACCGACGACCGTTTCGCGGCCTCCCTGACGGGGGGCCGGCACAGCGTTGCCGAAGCGATGAACGAGGTGCTGTGGGAGGAGACGCCCACCCAGAACATCGCGGGCCGCTGGGCGACGCGGGACACCACGCTCGGCGACCGGCACGTCCGGTCGGGCGACCTGCTGGTGCTGAGCTTCGCGGCGGCCAACGCCGACCCGCGGATCCGTCCCGACCCCTCCGCACTCACGGGCGGCAACAACGCCTTCTTCTCCTTCGGGCACGGCGAGCACCGCTGCCCGTACCCGGCGCAGGAGATCGCCGAGACCATCGCGCGGAAAGGCATCGAGGTACTGCTGGACCGGCTGCCCGACGTCGACCTGTCGGGTCGGCCGGAGGAACTGGTGTGGCGGCCCTCGCCCTGGCTGCGCGGCCTCAGGAAGCTGCCCGTCCGATTCACTCCCACCCACCCCTACGGAGGTACCCGGTGACTCTCTCCACCTCCCGCGCGCGGCAGGACGCCCGCGACCCCATCGTCATCGACCCGCTGGTCGAGGACCTGGCCGCCGAGACGGCCCGGCTGCGCGACGCGGGGCCGGTGACACCCGTGGAACTGCCCGGCGGCGTCCCGGTCTGGGCGGTGACTCATCACGCCGAGGGCCGTGCCCTGCTCACCGATGCGCGCCTGGTGAAGAACATCGAGCACTGGGCGGCCTGGAAACGCGGGGAGATACCGCAGACCTGGCCGCTGATCGGGCTCGCCGCGCCCGGCCCGAGCATGCTCACCTTCGACGGCGCGGAGCACCGCCGGCTGCGGACCCTGGTGGCGCAGGCGCTCACCCCGCGGCGGGTGCAGGAACTGGAGCCGCGCATCGCGGAGATCACTGCGGCGCTGCTCGACGAGGTGGCCGAGCGGGGTGCCGCCTCCGGGGGCCGCGTGGATCTGAAGGCGGCCTTCGCCTACCGGCTGCCGATGGCGGTGATCAGCGAGCTGATGGGGATCGACTCCGCGGACCACCCCCGGCTGCTGGAGCTCTACGACAGCTTCTTCTCCAGCCTGACCAGGCCGGAGCGTGTCCAGGAGGTCCTCGGGGAGCTGCGCGCCTTCTACACCTCGGTGGTCGACCTGAAACGGGCGGAGCCGGCCGACGACCTGACGAGCGCGCTGATCGCCGCGAGCGAGGACGGGGACCGCCTCGGCGAGCGGGAGATCGTCAGCACCCTCCAGGTCATGGTGACCGCGGGCCACGAGACGACGATCAGTCTGATCGTCAGCGCGGTGGTGGCGCTCCTCACCCACCCGGAGCAGCTTGCGCTGGTGCGGGAGGGCCGGGTGACCTGGGACGCTGTGATCGAGGAGACGCTGCGCTGGTCGGCCCCGACGACGCACGTGCTCATCCGGTTCGCGACCGAGGACATCGCCGTGGGCGACACCGTGATCCCCCGCGGCGACGCGGTGATCATGTCCTACGGGGCGATGGGCCGGGACAGGAACCAGCACGGCGAGGACGCCGACACCTTCGACGTCACCCGGTCCCCCAACCGGCATCTGTCGTTCGGCCACGGCCCGCACGTCTGCCCGGGAGCCCCGCTGTCACGGCTGGAGGCGCGGGTGGCGCTGCCGGCGCTGTTCGCGCGCTTCCCCGAGCTCGCCCTGGCGGTGGCGCCGCAGGAGCTGCGGAACAAGCCGGCCGTGACGCAGAACGAGCTGTACGAGCTGCCGGTGCTGCTCGACGGGCAGCGGTGAAACGTCCCTGCAGCAACCGCCTCAGCGGGCCATGATCAGGCTCATCGCCTCGGAGCGGGTGGCGGGGTCGCGCAGCTGGCCCCGCACCGCGGAGGTGAGGGTCTTCGCACCCGGCTTGCGCACCCCGCGCATGGTCATGCACATGTGCTCGCACTCGATCACCACGACGACACCCCGCGGCTCCAGGATCTGCATCAGCGAGTCCGCGATCTGCGTCGTCAGGCGCTCCTGCACCTGCGGCCGCCGGGCGTAGACGTCGACCAGGCGGGCCAGCTTGGACAGGCCGGTGATCTTGCCGGTCGCGGAGGGGATGTAGCCGATGTGGGCGAGGCCCACGAACGGCACGAGGTGGTGCTCGCAGGAGCTGAGCACCTCGATGTCCTTGACCAGCACCATCTCGTCGTGGCCCAGGTCGAAGGTGGTGGTCAGCACGTCCTCGGGCTCCTGCCAGAGCCCGGCGAAGATCTCACGGTAGGCGCGGGCCACCCGAGCCGGGGTCTCCCGCAGGCCCTCGCGATCGGGATCCTCGCCGACCGCGATGAGCAGTTCCCGTATGGCGTCCTGGGCGCGCTTCTCGTCGAACGCCCCTATCGTGCCCTCGCCGTCCAGCGTCACCGGATCGGTCATCTGTGCCTCGTTTCTCGTGACCGTGCAGCACACGCGCCGCGCCCCTCAGGGTAGAACCCTGGGGGGCGCGGCACGCATTCCGGTCCTGCTCAGGTCTCCGTCCGGGGATCCTCGACCCTCTCGACGGGATCGGTGAGGGAGTCGGTCGGGCCGATCTCCTTGCCCTTCTTCTCCAGCGACGGGCGCTCGCCGTTGGTCGACACCGCCACCGGCACGGACACCGGAGGCCGCGTCGAGGGCGTGCGCCGCGAGGAGCCCGTCCATGCCGGCCGGGCCGGGCGCTTCACGATGGGAGCGAAGATCTCGGCGATCTCCTCCTTGCCGAGAGTCTCCTTCTCCAGCAGCGCCAGCACGAGGTTGTCCAGGACGTCCCGGTTCTCCACCAGGATCTCCCAGGCCTCGTTGTGCGCCGCCTCGATCAGCTTCTTGACCTCCTCGTCCACCAGCCCGGCGACCTCCTCGGAGTAGTCGCGCTGGTGGGCCATCTCCTTGCCCAGGAAGGGCTCGGAGTTGTCGGAGCCGAACTTGATCGCACCCAGCCGTTCGGTCATGCCGTACTGGGTGACCATCGCCCGGGCCGTCGCGGTCGCCTTCTCGATGTCGTTGGCCGCACCCGTGGTCGGGTCGTGGAAGACGAGCTCCTCCGCCGCACGCCCGCCCAGCATGTACGCCAGCTGGTCGAGCATCTCGTTGCGGGTGGTGGAGTACTTGTCCTCGTCCGGCAGGACCATCGTGTAGCCCAGGGCACGGCCTCTGGAGAGGATGGTGATCTTGTGGACCGGGTCGGAGTTCGGTGAGGCCGCCGCGACCAGGGCGTGACCGCCCTCGTGGTACGCGGTGATCTTCTTCTCCTTGTCGCTCATGATCCGGGTCCGCTTCTGCGGTCCGGCCACGACGCGGTCGATCGCCTCGTCCAGGAACTTGTTGTCGATCAGCTTGCTGTCGCTGCGGGCGGTCAGCAGAGCGGCCTCGTTGAGGACGTTGCTCAGATCCGCACCGGTGAACCCGGGCGTACGCCGGGCCACGGCGCCGAGGTCGACGTCGGCGGCCGTCGGCTTGCCCTTCTGGTGCACCTTGAGGATCTCCAGGCGGCCCTGCATGTCCGGGCGGTCCACCGCGACCTGCCGGTCGAAGCGGCCCGGGCGCAGCAGCGCCGGATCCAGGATGTCCGGCCGGTTGGTGGCGGCGATCAGGATGACGCCGCCCTTGACGTCGAAGCCGTCCATCTCGACCAGCAGCTGGTTGAGCGTCTGCTCGCGCTCGTCGTGACCGCCGCCCATGCCGGCGCCGCGGTGGCGGCCGACGGCGTCGATCTCGTCGACGAACACGATGGCCGGAGCGTTCTGCTTGGCCTGCTCGAACAGGTCGCGCACCCGGGAGGCACCCACACCCACGAACATCTCGACGAAGTCGGAGCCCGAGATCGAGTAGAACGGCACCCCGGCCTCACCGGCCACGGCACGCGCCAGCAGCGTCTTGCCGGTGCCGGGCGGGCCGTACAGCAGCACACCCTTCGGGATCTTGGCTCCGACCGCCTGGAACTTCGCCGGCTCCTGCAGGAACTCCTTGATCTCCTGGAGCTCCTCGCAGGCCTCGTCCGCACCCGCCACGTCCACGAACGTGGTCTTGGGCGTGTCCTTGGTGATCAGCTTCGCCTTCGACTTCCCGAAGTTCATCACCCGGGAGCCGCCGCCCTGCATCTGGTTCATCAGGAACAGGAAAACGACGATGATCAGCACGAAGGGCAGCACGGACACCAGGAACCCGACGAACATGCTCTGCTCCGTCGGGGCCACGGTGTAGCCGTCGGGCAGGTCGTTGGTCGCGTACTTGGCCTGCAGCTGCTTCTGCAGGTCGACGCCCTGTTCGTCGATGTAGCTGGCCTGGATCTTGTTGGCGCCGTCGGTCCCCTTGACGCTCTGGCCGTCCTTGAGGTCGAGCTTCACGATCTGCTCGTCGCCGGTGGTGATCTCGGCCGAGGACACCTTGTTGTCGTCGATCGCCGAGACGATCTGGGCGGTGTCCACCGTCGTGTAGCCGCCCGACGAGCCCATGAAATTCATGACACCGACGACCAAGAGGACGGCCAGCACGATCCACATGACCGGCCCGCGGAAGTATCTCTTCACGTCCATCCACACGGAGCGGTTCGCGCCCCGTCCCTCCTGCCACAGTGAGTCGAAAATTGCTTGACCTTCGGACGGTACCTCAGCATCGACGCCGCGCGCCGCCCGTGAGCGGGCAACCGTATGCCCTCCCCTCACCAACGGTAGGGGAAAGCGGTGCGTTCCCGAAGATCCCGGGGTCTCAGCCGCCGTACACGTGGGGCGCCAGCGTCCCCACGAACGGCAGGTTCCGGTACCGCTCGGCGTAGTCCAGTCCGTACCCGACCACGAACTCGTTCGGGATGTCGAAGCCCACCCACTTCACGTCGATGGCCACCTTCGCCGCGTCGGGCTTGCGCAGCAGAGTGCAGACCTCCAGCGAGGCCGGGCCGCGCGATCCCAGGTTCGACAGCAGCCAGGAGAGCGTGAGGCCGGAGTCGATGATGTCCTCGACGATCAGCACGTGCTTGTCCTGGATGTCGGTGTCCAGGTCCTTGAGGATGCGGACCACACCGGAGGACTGGGTGCCGGCGCCGTAGGACGACACGGCCATCCAGTCCATGGTGGCGGGGGTGGAGACGGCGCGGGCCAGGTCGGCCATCACCATCACGGCGCCCTTGAGGACGCCGACGAGGAGCAGTTCCCTGCCCGCGTACTCGGCGTCGATCTTCTGCGCCAGCTCGGCCAGCTTCGCGTCGATCTCTTCCTTGGTGATGAGCACCTGCTGAAGGTCGGTGCCCATGTCTTTCTCGTCCACCCGGTGCCGCTCTCGCTCGATGTCGGTACACGCAAACGCAGGCCGCCGCCCGCACCGGACGCGGTCGCGCTGCGGTCCGGGTCAGCTCTGCCGGATGACCAGTCTGCCACCCTGCCTGCGCGCCTCGACGCGCCCCGGGAGGTTGAGGGCCCGCTGCCCCCGCCAGGCGGTGATCAGCCGGTCGACCTCTTCGATGTGCCGCGCGAAGAGCGAGCCCGAGGGGGCACCGGCGGCCACGGCGGTGCGGCGCAGGACGCGGCGCCGGACGGCGGGCGGCAGCGCGTGCAGCCGGGCGATGTCCAGCTCTCCGGGGGCGGCGCCGGCGGGGCGGGCCGAGCGCTCGGCCTCGTCCGTCCAGGCGTCCAGGGCGTCGGCGTCGTCCCGGGAGAGCTGCGCGGTGCGGGCCAGCGCCTCGACCACGCCGCGGCCCAGTGCCTTCTCGAGGATCGGCAGCGCCTCGTGGCGGACCCGGGAGCGGGTGTAGACGGGATCGGTGTTGTGCGGGTCGTCCCAGACGGCGAGGGATTGTCTCAGGCAGGCGGTGCGGGTGGTCTGCCGGTCGAGGGAGAGGAACGGGCGGCGGTAGCGGCCGCCGGGGCCGGAGACCGCGGCCATGCCGGAGAGCGAGCGGGTGCCCGAGCCGCGCGCGAGCCCGAGGAGCACGGTCTCGGCCTGGTCGTCACGGGTGTGCCCGAGCAGCACGGCAACGGCGCCGTGGCGTTCGGCGGCGGCGTCGAGTGCGGCGTAGCGGGCGTCGCGGGCGGCGGCCTCCGGACCTCCGGAGCGGCCGACGGTGACGGAGAGCACCTCGACGGGGGCCAGTCCGAGCGAGGTGAGGCGGGTCACGACCTCCTCGGCGCGCTCGGCGGACCCGGCCTGCAGGCCGTGGTCGATGGTGACGGCCCCGGCGCGGATACCGAGCCGCGGGGCCTCGAAGGCGAGGGCGGACGCGAGCGCCATGGAGTCGGCGCCGCCGGAGCAGGCGACCAGCACGAGCGGCTTCTCTGACTCGTGCGGAGGGTGGCCGGAGCCGGCGGGGCGTGAGGAGGGGGCGTCCCGGAGGACATCACGGAGTACGCGGCGGACCGCCAGGCGTATTGCGGCGACCGAGGGATGGGGACCCATGTCCGATTCACTTCCTCAGGGGAGTCTGGTCACAGAGTACGGACCGCTTCACGCACACTCGCGGTCACGCTGGGTGCGTCGATCGTGACAGAAACGGGTCGCGTTCCCCGAGCATCGCACGCTGATCCCGCGCCCACGGTCCCTCGGACGGGTGATTACGGGGCCACCTGCCAAAGCGGAGGGCGCATTCCGGCCACCACTCGGCGGGACGCACCGCGTCCCGCGCCCGCCTCAGCCCCGGACCCTGGCCACCCACTCCTCGGGGGCGGCGATCTCGTCCTTCGTCGGCAGGGTGTTGGGCGAGGTCCACACCTTGTTGAAGCCCGCCATGCCCATCTCGTCCACGACGGTGCGCACGAAGCGCTCGCCCTCGCGGTACTGGCGCAGCTTGGCGTCCAGCCCGAGCAGCTTGCGCAGCACCTGGTCCAGCCGCCCGGCCCCACTGGCCCGGCGCTCGGTGAACTTCTCCCGGATCTCCCCCACGGTCGGGACGACACGCGGCCCCACCCCGTCCATGACGTAGTCGGCGTGCCCCTCCAACAGGGACATCACGGCGGTCAGCCGCCCGAGGATCTCCCGCTGGGCGGGTGTCTGCACCAGCTCCACGAAGCTGCGCTCCCCGTCCGCGGCGCCCTGGGCGTCCTGCTCGTCCCGGGTCCGCGAGCCCGCCATCGACTGCACGGCCTCCCGCAGCCGCTCCAGCAGCGTCGACGCGTCCAGTTCGGTCTCGGCGAGGAACGCCCGGATCTCGCCGCGCAGGTGTTCCCGCAGCCACGGCACGGCAGAGAACTGCGTGCGGTGGGTCTCCTCGTGCAGGCACACCCACAGCCGGAAGTCGTGCGGATCGACGTCCAGTTCGCGTTCCACGTGCACGATGTTCGGCGCGACCAGCAGCAGACGGCCCCCGCCGTCCGGAGCGCCGGGCAGCTCGCGGGTGACGGGCGCGAACGTCTCGAACTGCCCGAGGACGCGCGACGCCAGGAACGACAGCAGCATGCCGACCTCGACCCCGGTGACCTTGCCGCCGACCGCCCCCAGCACGGCGCCTCCCGGGGTCGCGTCCCGACGCTCCCGCATCCTGCCGAGCAACGGGCCCAGGAGTTCGCGGAAGCCGGCCACGTTCGCGCGGACCCAGCCGCCCCGGTCCACCACCAGTACGGGGGCGTCCCGGCCGTCCGGGGCCGCGCTGTCCAGGCCGGTGAACCGGCGCACGTGCCCCTGCGAGTCGCCCGCGTGGCGCCGCAGCTCCGCGACGACGGCACGGGCCTCGTCCCGGGTGGTCTCCGGCCCCGGCCGCACGAAGCGGGTGGCGGTCGTCGCCGCGAGGTTCCAGTCGACCATCTGCACTCCACCGAGGCTCGTCATGCCTTCACGGTACGTTCCCCACCGCCGCTCCGGCAGTCGGCGGCAGGCCCCGGCGAACCCGGTGTCAGCGGCAGCCGCAGTCCGCCAGCGCCGAGGCGAGGCGGTCGAGCGCGTTCTTCGCCGCGGCGGGGTCGGCCGTGCCCGTCGCGGTGAAGGCGAACGCCAGCAGCCGGCCGTCCGCGTCGGCCACCGTTCCGGCGAGCGTGTTGATGCCGGTGAGGGTGCCGGTCTTGGCCCGTACGACGCCCGCGCCGTGTTCCCCGCCGTACCTGCTTCCGAGGGTTCCGGTGAAGTGCGCGACGGGCATGCCGGTGAGGATCGTGCGCAGTTCCGGGTGCCCGGGAGCGGCGGCCCGGGTCAGCAGCGAGGTGAGGAGCCGCGCCGTCACCTTGTCGGCACGGTCCAGGCCGCTGCCGTCGGCGAAGTGCGCGCCCTGCACCGGGAGGCCCTGCTTCCTCAGCTGTGCGTGCACGGCCCGGCCGGCGCCGCGGAAGTCGGCCGGCCTGCCGGTGGCGACCGCGGTCTGCCGGGCGAGGGCCTCGGCCAGGTCGTTGTCGCTGTACGTCAGCATCCGCTCGACGAGCGCCCGCAGGGTCGCCGAACGGTGCTCGGCCAGCGGTTCCGCCTTCCCGCCCGCGGTCACCTTCTCCGGCGTGCCCGAGACGGCCACCCCCTGCCGGGACAACTGCCGGGCGAAGGTCCGTGCGGCGTCCGCCGAGGGGTCCGTCGCGCGCGGCGCCGGCCCGTGGTGGCTGTCGTCCAGCCTCCCCTCGTTCACGGTCAGCGGGGTGACCGGCGCCAGGTTCTCGTTGCGGCCGATGGGGTGCTGCACGGGTCCGGACCACAGGGAGACGTCGTAGCCGACACGGACCTTGGGCCGCCCGGCGCCGCCGTTCGACTGCCGCAGCGCCTGTGCGGTGTCCCGCGCGAGGTCGGCGAGGTCGTCCTCGGTGAGGGTGGGGTCGCCGCCGCCGACGAGCACCACGCGGCCGTCGGCGGTGCGGACCACCGGGGTTCCGATCCGGTGGTCCGGACCGCGGGCGGTGAGGACCGCGACGGAGGTCGCCAGCTTGATCGTCGAAGCCGGGACGACCGGGCGGTCGGCCTGCCGGCCGAAGAGGCGGGCTCCGGTGGCGGTGTCCACCACCGAGGCCGTGACGGAGGAGCCGAGGGCGCCGTCCTTCAGCAGCGGCCGCAGGGCGTCGGCCAGCGCCGCCCGGTTCGGCGCGGGGGCGGGCGCGGCGGCGTCCTCGGAGGTGCCGGAGTCGCCGCGCGGTGCCCGCAGGGCGTGCAGGACGGCGGGGGCGCTCGGTGCCGGCCGGAGCCCCTCGGGTCCGGTGGGGGTGTGCTCCTCACCACTCCCGTCCACGACGTGTCCCGCGCGCACCCGCTCGGCCGTACGCTGACCCGAGTCCCAGGGTCCGGAGACGGCGATCGCCGTGCACGCGACCGCCAGGCCGACGACACCGGAGGTCACCGAGAGCCGCCATGTCTGCCGCTGCCGGGGCGGCGCTGACCGCCACCGGGCGCGGAGCCCCCCGGTGACGTGCGGCGACGAGCCGTCCGCGGACGCGGAACGTGCCCGGTACGTCGTGTCAGGCATCGGAAGACCAGCCCCTTTCGCGAGCACGGACCTGCGTGAGGGACACTTAATCACCAGACCATGTGTTGATCACGGAGGAGCCTCCCTTGGAGTTCGACGTCGTCATCGAGATCCCGAAGGGTTCGCGGAACAAGTACGAGGTGGACCACGAGACCGGTCGCATCCGGCTCGACCGCCACCTCTTCACTTCGACCGTGTACCCGGCCGACTACGGCTTCGTCGACAACACCCTCGGCGAGGACGGCGATCCGCTGGACGCCTTGGTGCTGCTCGAGGAGCCGACGTTCCCCGGCTGCATCATCAAGTGCCGCGCCATCGGCATGTTCCGGATGACGGACGAGGCGGGCGGCGACGACAAGCTGCTGTGCGTGCCCGCGTCCGACCCGCGTATAGAGCACCTGCGGGACATCCACCACGTGAGCGAGTTCGACCGGCTGGAGATCCAGCACTTCTTCGAGGTCTACAAGGACCTGGAGCCGGGCAAGTCGGTCGAGGGCGCCGACTGGGTCGGCCGTGCCGACGCGGAGGCCGAGGTCGAGGCCTCGGTGAAGCGCCTCGAGGCGCAGGGCGGCCACTGACGGCAGCCCCCACCACCGGTCCGAGGGGCCGTACCGGACGCCGTGCGCGCCGGTGCGGCCCCTCGCCGTGTTCGACCCGTCTCCCGTCCCGGTGCGGACCGTCAGGCGGCGCCCGCGGGCCGCGGCGGGATCAGTTTGCCCGGATTGAGGACGCCCTCCGGGTCCAGCGTGCGCTTGACCGCGCGCAGCATCTCCACGCCCAGCTCGCCGACCTCCTGGGTCATCCAGGGCAGGTGGTCCCTGCCCACCGCGTGGTGGTGGGTGATGGTGCCGCCGTGCGCGAGGATCGCGTCTCCGGCCGCCCGCTTGGCGTCGGCCCACAGGGCCTGCGGGTCCTCGCCGCCGTTCGCCGCCACCGTGAAGTAGAGGGAGGCGCCTTCCGGGTAGACGTGCGAGACGTGGCAGGCGACCACGGGTTCGGCGCCGTCCCGGCCGAGCGCCCCGCGCAGGGCCTCCGTCACCGCCCCGCGCAGGTCCGCCAGCCCGCTCCAGGTGGTGGCCGTCTCCAGCGTCTCCGCGAGCACACCCGCCGAGAGCAGCGCGTCCCGCAGGTACGGCCCCGCGTAGCGGCTGCGGCGCCACTGGGCGACAGGCTCCTCGCCGAGGCAGCGGCCGCCGGCCGCCTCCAGGGCGGCGGCGGTCTCCGCGCGGCGGTCGCGGACATGCCGGGACGTCCCCTCGTGGGAGACCACCGCGAGGCAGCCGTCGGCGGCCTGCTCGCCGGAGAGCGCCGCGTTCACGAAGGTCTCCGCCTCGTCCGACAGGCGGACCAGGGTGGGCGGTGAGCCGCCCTGCGCCAGGGACCGCAGCGCGGCCGTCCCGGTGGCGAAGTCGGGGAAGGCCCACGCCTCGTCGTGGTGCGCCTCGGGGAGCGGCAGCACCCGCACGGTCACCTCGGTGAGGACGCCGAAGGTCCCCTCCGAACCGAGCAGCAGCTGCCGCAGGTCCGGCCCGGCCGCGGACCCGGGTGCGCGGCCGAGTTCCAGCGTGCCGCTCGGCGTGGCGGCCCGCAGCCGCAGCACCATGGCGTCGAACCGGCCGTGCCCGGCCGAGGACTGCCCGGCGGAACGGGTGGCCGCGTAGCCGCCGATGGTGGCGTACTCGTAGCTCTGCGGCTGGTGGCCGAGCGTCAGCCCGTGCGCGGCCAGCAGTTCCTCGGCCTCCGGCGTGCGGAGTCCGGGCTGGAGGGTGGCCGTCCGGGATACGGGGTCCACGGCGAGCAGCCGGTTCATGTGCCGCAGGTCGAGGCTGATCACCGACGCGAACTCCCCGCGGAGCGGCTCGACGCCGCCGACGACGCTGGTGCCGCCGCCGAAGGGCACCACCGCGACGCGCTGTGCGGCGCAGACGCGGAGTACGTCCAGCACCTCCTGGTGGGTGCCGGGGCGGACGACGGCGTCGGGGGCGTCCCGGACGTCGCCCGTCCGGCGCCGCAGCAGGTCCGGCGTGCTCTTCCCGCCCGCGCGCCGGATGCGGGCGGCGTCGGAGGTGTCGACGTTTCCGGCTCCGACGACCTCGGCCAGGGCCTCGCGCACCGGCGCCGGCAGGGCTCCGGGCGGCACCGGGAGATCCGCCTCCGGGCAGGCGGGCACGTCGTCGAGCGGAACACCGAGGACGGAGGCCACGAGGTCGCGCACGGGTCCGGACAGTTCCGTCGCGCCCTCCGGGGCGCCCCAGGCGTTCCAGACCATCTCGCCGACGGGGGTGCGGGGAGTCGTCATGCGTTACAGTCTTACATGTGATGTCAACCAGCAACGTGGATACGGGCGACCGGGACGAGGACGCACCGCAGGACCCGATCGCCGGCGCCCTGCTCGACGCGGCGTACGAGTGCATCGCCGCGTTCGGCCTGCGCCGCCTGACACTGACCGACGTGTCGCGCCAGGCGGGGGTGAGCCGGCCGACCGTCTACCGGCGCTGGCGCGACATCACGACCCTCGTGGCCGACCTGCTCACCCGCGAGATGCGCACCGCGCTGCTCGCGGCGGCGGAACAGGCCGGCCCGCGCCGGGAGAGCGAGGAGCCGGAAGGGGGCCGCGTACGGGAACGCATCGCCAGGGAGGCCGCCGCCCTGCTGCGGGCGCTGCGCGCCCATCCGCTGCTCGGCCGGATCCTGCAGACCGAGCCGGAACTCCTGCTGACCTACACCTTCCAGCGGCTGGGCTCCAGCCAGCGGGCGGCGCTGGAGCTGCTGCGGCCGCAGATCGTCGCCGGGCAGGCGGACGGCTCGGTCCGCGACGGCGACCCCGACGCGCTCGCGCGGATGGTCATGCTGCTGGTGCAGACCACGGCACAGTCCTGGCGCCTCGTCGACGACGTACTGCCGCTCGACCGCCTCACCGCCGAGGTGCACCACCTCCTGGACACCTACCTCCGACCCGAGGAGTGAGCAGTGAGCAGACCCGCAGCCGTGCCGGACGGATCGTCCCTGAACGCCGCCCGCCGCACCCGTGAACTCGAACGCCTCGCGGACCGGCCCGAGGTGGACCTGCTGGTCGTCGGCGGAGGGGTGACCGGCGCCGGCATCGCCCTCGACGCGGCCGACCGGGGGCTCTCGGTACTGCTGGCCGAACGGCACGACCTGGCCTTCGGCACCAGCCGCTGGAGCTCCAAGCTCGTCCACGGCGGGCTGCGCTACCTCGCCCGCGGCCAGGTGGGCATCGCGTACGAAAGCGCACGGGAGCGCCACGTCCTGCTCTCCCGCACGGCCCCGCACCTGGTCCGTGCGCTGCCCATGCTGCTGCCGCTGCACGCGGAGGTGGGCGGCGTGCAGGCGGCGACGACACGCACCGGCTTCGTCCTCGGCGACGTGCTGCGCGCCACGGCCGGCACCCGGCCCGGCGTACTGCCCCGCGCGCGCCGCGTCTCCCGCGAACGCGTCCTCGACCTCGCTCCCGCGGTCCGGTCCCACGGGCTGCGGGGCGGCCAGCTGGCCTACGACGGGCAACTCGTGGACGACGCCCGGCTCGTCGTCGCCCTGGCACGCACCGCCGCCGCGCGGGGCGCCTCGGTCCTCACCCGCTGCTCCGCCTCGGAGCTGCACGGCCGCGGCGCGGTACTCCGCGACGAACGCACCGGCGAACGGCTGGACGTACGGGCCCGCGCCGTCGTGAACGCGGCGGGGGTGTGGGCCGGCGGGCTGGTGCCGGGGGTCCGGCTCCGCCCCAGCCGCGGCACGCACCTGGTGCTGCCGGGCGAGGTGTTCGGCAGGCCGCGCGCCGCGCTGACCGTCCCGGTGCCCGGCTCCCGCGGCCGGTTCGTACTCGTGCTGCCGCAGCGGGACGGCCGCGTCCACGTCGGCCTCACCGACGAGCCCCTCGACGGGCCCCTGCCCGACGTGCCGGCAGTGCCGCAGGCCGACATCGACTTCCTGCTGGACGTGGCCGGCAGCGTCCTCGACGTCCCGCTGCGCAGCGGCGACGTGCTCGGCGCCTACGCCGGGCTGCGGCCGCTGCTGGACTCCGGGGACGGCGAGGGGGCGAGCGCGGACCTGTCCCGGGACCACGCGGTGCTCACCTCACCGGACGGGGTGGTCACCGTCGTCGGCGGCAAGCTCACCACCTACCGCCGCATGGCCGAGGACGCCGTCGACACGGCCGTCGCACGTGCCGGGCTCCCCGCGGGGCCGTGCCGCACGACCCGCCTGCCGCTGGTGGGCGCGGCACCACCGGCCGCACTCGCCGGGATCGGGGCGCCGGCACGCCTGGTCGCCCGCTACGGCACGGAAGCGCCCGCCGTACTGGCCGGAGGAGGCACGGACGAGATCGCCGCCGGCGCCACTGCGGCGGAACTGGCCTGGGGCGTCCGGCACGAGGGGGCGCTGGACGAGGAGGACCTGCTCGACCGCCGCACCCGGATCGGCCTGGTGCCCGAGGACCGTGCCCGCGGGCTGGCCGCGGCACGGGAAGCGCTGGCAGCGGCCCGGCAGGCCTGAGCACACGGTCCTCCGCGTCAGGCCCGGGGTATGTCCTGCTCCGCCCAGACCACCTTGCCGGACGCGGTGCGGCAGGAGCCCCAGCGGCGGCACAGCATGTTGATCAACTGCAGGCCGCGCCCGCCCTCGTCCTGGACGTCCACGTGCTGGATCTGCGGCAGATCGGGACCGGTGTCCGACACCTCCACCATCAGCCGTTCGTCGCGCAGCAGCCGCAGCTGCCCGGGGCCGCCGCCGTAGCGCAGCGCGTTGCCGACGAGTTCGCTCACGACCAGTTCGGTCACGTCGGCGAGTTCGCCCAACTGCCACGTCTCGAGCTGCTGGGTGACCAGCCGCCGCGCCGTCGAGGCCGCCGTGCCGCCCTCCGGCAGCTCCCAGATCCGCAGGTCGACGTCCCCGGACTGCCCGCACCCCAGGGCGACCAGCAGCACCGCCTCGTCGAACCGGCCGTCGCCCCCGGGAGTGTCCGGGGTGAGCAGGCCGCCGCCGTCCAGCCGCTCCGCCGGCATGCCGGCGACCGCCGCCCGCAGCTGCTCCAGCTGGCGGTCGACGTCCTCGGTCCGCGATTTGATCAGCCCGTCGGTGTAGAGCAGGAGCCGGCTGTCGGGAACGCTCTCCAGACGCAGCGGGTCGTACGGGATCACGCCGGTGCCCAGCGGAGCGCCGGGCGGTACGTCCAGGAAATCCGTACGGCCGTCCGGGCCGACGAGCAGCGGCGGCGGATGACCGGCGCTGGCCAGCGTGTAGCTGCCGTCGGCGGGGTCGTAGACGGCGCACAGGCAGGTGGCGACCTGGTCGTCCTCCAGGTCGCGGGTGGCCAGGTCGAGCCGGGCCAGGACGCGGTCGGGGGCGATGTCGAGCGTCATGAGGGTGCGCGCGACCGACCGGAGCCGTCCCATCGTCGCCGCGGCGGGCAGCCCGTGCCCCATGACGTCGCCGACGACCAGGGCCGTGCGGCCGCTGGGGAGAGAGACGACGTCGTACCAGTCGCCCCCGACGCCGCGGGCGTCGACCGCCGGGGCGTAGTCCGCCGCCACGCGCAGCCCCGGGGTGTGGGGGGTGGCGCGGGGCAGCAGGCTGCGCTGCAGGGAGACGACATGCTCCCGCTCGCGGCCGTACAGCCGGGCATTGTCGATGTACACGGCGGCCTTCGAGGCGAGCTGTTCGGCCAGGGCCAGATCGGTGCCGGTGAAGGGCGGGGTGTCGCCGGCCCGCACGAAGTCGGCCGAACCGAGCAGCACGCCGCGGGCGATCAACGGCACGGCCAGGTAGCTGTGCACCCCTTGCCGGCGCATCGCGGCGGCGGCGCTGTCCGTGGGGGCGACCCGCTCCATGTCCTCCTCGGTCATGCGGCTCACGAGGACGGACTCCCTGGCGCGCAGGCACTTGGTGGTGAGCAGGGTCTCCCGCCGGTGCTCCCGGTCGACGATCTCGCCGACCGGAGAGGGTTCCAGCTCGCGCAGCGCGTCCACGGCGTCCACGGCCATGGCGCGGGTGACGGGCACCCCGGCGCCCACCACCCGGTCACCCTCCTCGCCGAGCAGCACGGACTCCAGCAGATCCACGGCGGCGGCGTCCGCGAAGCGCGGGACGGTGAATTCGGCCAGTTCCTGAGCCGTCCGCTCCAGGTCGAGCGTCGTACCGATCTGCGTTCCCGCCGCGTTGAGCCAGCCGAGGCGGCTGCGCATCGCGAAACTCTCGTCCCCGTCGATGTCGCCGCGTCGGACCTTGAACCGCCTCGCCGCCGGGTTCCGGCCGAAAGCGGCGCCCTGTGCGGCCAGACGACTGGTCAGACGCCGAGCGCGGCTGCCGCCGTTCACCGTGCTGGCCTCCCATCGCGCCGCTCGACGCCGTACCGACTCAAGTGTGCCCCCGAAAAACGGTTCCGTCGCCCACTGAGCCGACATGCTAGCCAGGACCCGGCCCCCGATCACCCGTTGTGCAGGGCCGGAACGCTCCGGTATGCGCATCCATGCGCGCGGACGGGCCGCCGGGCGCCGTGCGGCCGGGAACAAGCCCCCCGGCGAGCACGCACGGTACACGCATACGCACCATGCGTGATCGCCTCGGCGGGACACCGTGACGGCGAAGGGCCGCGGGGCGGGACGCCGGGAGGGGCCGGGTCAGAACCCGCGGGTGCGCTTGGCCGCGCGACGGCCCGGGAGCGGTGCCTCGACACCGGGCGTCTTGATGAACAGCCGCGCCAGCTCCCCACCCAGGTTGACGCCGATCGCGATCGCCAGGGCCAGCGCGATCGCGCGGGCGATGTTCCCCATGCCCGTCCCGACGTTGCCCTGCGCCACGTTGAGCAGACCGAAGTACGTGGCGCTACCGGGCAGCAGCGGCCCGATCGCCGCCGTGATGTACGGCAGCGAGGAGGCGAACTGGTACCGGGAGGCCAGCTGCCCGAACAGACCGACCAGCCCGGCGGCGGCGAACGTGGAGGCCACCGCGTTGACGCCGGCCACATCGTGCAGGGCGCCGTAGATCAGCCAGGCGACGCCGCCGTTGAGGGTCGCCAGCACCACGGTGTGGCGTTCCTGCTGGAGCAGCACGCAGAAGGCGAGCGCCAGCAGCATCGCCGCGCACAGCTGGACCTCCGGGCGGTCCAGGTGCAGCTGGTCCTCCGGATTCAGCTTCGCGCCGACCTCGTCGCCCACGTACAGCACGAGCAGCACGCCGCACACGATCGCCACGATCAGGTACACGACCTCCAGCAGACGGGCGGAGGCGGTGATGTAGAAGCCCGTGAGCCCGTCGTGGACCGCGGCGACGAGCGCTCTCCCCGGTATCAGGGCGAAGAGCCCACCGGTGATCACCGCGCCCGCGCGGATGTCTGCCGAGAGGTGGGAGCTGACCAGGTTGACCGCGACGCCGATCGCGGCGGGAGGCATGGCGGCGGCGACGAACTGGTAGAACTCCGGCAACCCGCGGGAGGCCAGGAACCACGCCAGGCGGTCGCCTGCCATCGCTCCGAGCGCGGCGAGCAGGAACACCAGCCAGCCGCCGCCGACCAGCAGCGACGCCGCGCCGGCCAGCAGCCCGCTGGCCACGGTGAGCGCCCCCTTGGTGAAGGGGTGCCGGTTCCGTCGGATGGTGGCGAGCCGGCGGTAGGCGTCCTCCAGCGTCACCTCGCCGTGCGAGATGTCGGTGACCAGGGCGAACACGGCTGCCAGCCGGGTGTAGTCGGTGCCCCGGCGGCGCACGGTCCGGCTCAGCGTCACCGGGTCGTCGACGAGGGACGGCTGGTGGGTGATCGACAGCAGGGTGAAGGTGACCGTCGGCTCGCAGCGGTCCAGTCCGAAGGCGTGCGCGACGCCGAACATCGCGGCCTCGACGTCCTCGGCCCCCTCACCACCGGCGAGCAGCAGCTCGCCGATGCGGAGCGTGAGGTCGAGGACACGCGGGATCGACGGGCCGCTCTCCCCCTCCTCCTCGCCCGGGGCCGCGCGCTCGGGCGCGGGCCGCTCGGAGAGCGGCAGCCGCACCATGGTGCGCATCCGGTCGTGCCAGGGCAGCCCGGGCCGCACGAGCGTCCCGAGGGCCGGAATGCCCTCGGGGGGCGTGAACGCGCTGCCGGGCTCGTACCCCGACTGGGTCCGCAGCCCCTGCGGCAGTGTGAACTCGGAGGACGGGTGGTCGTCCTCCGGCGGAGGTGGCAACGGCAGACCCTGCGGCGGCGTGAAGGCGCTGTGCGCCTCGTCCGACTGCGGTTTCGCGTCCTCGGTCTGCGTATCGCTACCGCTCCACTGGGACTCCCCGGCCACTGTCCTCCTGCTCCTTCGCTGATCGACGGCCTCCCTGGCCGCCGAGGAACACAACGCCGTATCCCGGGTGTGCCGTTCCGGGAAACCATGCTCCGGAACTGCGAGATGCGTCACAGGAGCCCGCCCGCAGGGACACTCTCCCGGACGCCGTCCGCCACCCGGCCGGTCGCACGCCGCACGGCAGGCGACCGCTCGGGCCAGAATGCACGACACCACGCCCACGTGCACCGGCGCACGACGACCGGGCACGCGCCGTAGCGCGCCGGGTGCGCCGGGTGCGCCGGGTGCGCCGGGTGCGCCGGGTGCGCCGGATCAGCCGAAGGCGGACCAGTCGGGCTCCGGCATGGCCCCCGTCTCGAAGACCAGCTCGAAGGCGCCCTTGCCGTCCAGCGCCTCGCGGATCACGTCCGCGTGGCCGGCGTGCCGGCCGCCTCCTCGATCAGGTGGAGCAGGGCCCAGCGCCAGGTCCGCGGACCACCCTCGTCCCAGGGGACGCGCGGAGCCTCGAAGGTCTCGTCCAGCGAGTCCAGGGACCGCACTGCCGCCTCCGTCTCGCGTGCGACCTCCTCGTAGAGGGACAGCAGGCCGGACACGGTCTCGTCCTCACGCGGCACGAACCCGGACTCCCACTCGGCCTTGGCCGCGGAGAAGTCCGGCGCCCCACCCCGGCCGGGCGCCGTCTCCGTCAGGTGCGGAACACCAGGGGCTGCGGCGGCCCGCAGCGGCACACGTCCGGGCGGTGTCGCGCAGCACACCCGTTCACACGAACCGGCGCAGCCGCTGCAGGTGGTCGCGCACGTCCGCGGGAGCGCGTCCGTACTCGACCAAGCGCTCCAGCACCTGGTCGTAGCGGGCGACCTCCTCCGCCTTGTCCAGGTACAGGGCACTGGTCAACTGCTCGATGTAGACGATGTCGGAGAGGTCGTCCTCGGGGAACCGCAGCAGGGTGAACGGGCCGCTCTCGGCCGAGTAGGCGGGGCAGTCCAGCGGGAAGACGCGCAGCACCACGTTGTCCCGCTCCGAGAGCTCGGCCAGGTGCTCCAGCTGCCGCTCCATCACTCCGCTGCTGCCGAAGGGGCGGTGCAGTGCCGCCTCGTCGAGGACGCAGAGGAACTGCGGCGCCTTGTCGGCGAAGATGAGCCGCTGCCGTTCCATGCGGAGGGCGACGCGCCGGTCCACCTCCTCCGCGGGCAGGCCGTTCCGTCCGCTGCTCACCACGGCACGGGCGTACTCCTCGGTCTGGAGCAGCCCGTGCACGTACTGCACCTCGTAGGTGTTGATGTGCGAGGCGGCGCTCTCCAGACCGACGTAGGTCTGGAACCAGCCGGGCAGCACGTCGCTGTAACTGTGCCACCAGCCGGCCTTGTTGGCGTCGCGGGCGAGATCCAGGAGCGGTTCGCGGTCGTCGGCCTCGGTGACTCCGTAGAGGGTGAGCAGGTCCTCGACGTCGCGCGTCTTGAAGCCGACCCGGCCGAGTTCCATGCGACTGATCTTGGACTCGGACGCGCGGATCGAGTACCCGGCGGCCTCGCGGGAGACGCCGCGCGCCTCGCGCAGCCGCCGCAGCTGCGAACCGAGCAGGATGCGGCGGACCATCGACCCGCTGGCGTCCTGCGGCGCGCCCGCAGCGCCTGCCGTTCTGGTGTCCATCTGACGTCAACCTCCACCGCAGACCAAGGGCAGTCTGCCATCCGCAGGGCTCCGCTGCGTGCCCAGGTGGTTACTCACAAGCGAAAGTCACATCTGCACGTGCATCTTCCCTTGCATCTGTACGCAGCATTGGCAACCATGTCACTGCACAAGTGCACGCGTATACACGGAAGTTGAAGGCTCGACAATGGCGCGGACGTGACCGCGTCACGGCGAGCACGAGGCGAGCGCATGCGCCTGGGATCGTTCACCACCGCACTGCCAGGAGTGGCTCGACATGGGGACCGAAGGACCGACCGCCCTGCTCGACCCGTTACGGCGCGGCCTCCCGGCGCTCGCCACGGACGCCCTGTCCGGATCCGCCACCTGCGTGCTGCCGCCGCGCCACGAAGCGGTCCGCACGGCACGGGACTTCACACACCGGACGCTGCAGCGGTGGGAGATCGCACGCGACCTGGACGAGGTCGCCCTCGTGGTCTCGGAACTGGTCACCAACGCGCTGCGGCACGGGCTGGGCACACCCGCCGGCGCCCGCCCCGAGGGGGCACCCCAGGGCGTGGAACACCCGGTGCGCCTGCAGCTGATCCGCTGGTCCGCCCGGCTGGTGTGCGCCGTACGCGATCCCGGTGAGGCGAGCCCGAAGAAGGCCGCCCACGCCCCCGGCCCGCCTCCCGCACTGTGGGACTACGACGCCGACGCGCTCGCCGCGGATCTCGACGGCGGGCCGTCACCGGACGCCTTCCTGGCCTCCGGCACCACGGCGGCGTGTTCGGAGGCCACGGCCGAATCCGGCCGCGGCCTCTTCCTCGTGGAGTCCTTCAGCGACCACTGGGGCTGGCACCGCCTGACGGGCACCCGGCCGGGCAAGGTGGTCTGGGCGATGTTCCGCTTCACTCCTCGCTCCTGAGCCGGACGGCACCCCGGCCCATCACGGCCCGTCCCGGGCCGCACCCGCCGCGCCGGTTCGGCGAGCCCGCCCGCGCCAGGGTCACTCGCCGATCAGGTGGTCGAAGTCGCCCGCCTTGACGCCGAGCAGCATCGCCTTCACCTCGGCTGTCGTGTAGACGAGCGCCGGACCGCCCGGGAAGCGGGAATTGCGGACGGCGACGTCACCGCCCGGCAGCTTCGCGAATTCCACGCAGGTTCCCTGCTGATTGCTGAAGCGGCTCTTCTGCCATGCGACACCGTGAAGCTCTGCGGCAGCCATGCCGTTGTACGACCGAGGCATTGTCAATCTCCATTGTGTGCCGAGTACTTCTGGGCCCGCATGGCGCGGACAGTTTCAACTGCCTTGGATCATAACCACGTTGTCACCTGTTCTGCATATGCCACCACGGCGCCGCGACTCGTGGTTGCGGCGCCATCACAGCCGGTCAGAGAAACGGCTACGGCCACGACGTACACAATCGGAATTCAGCGGCCCATGAATGCGGTGTGCACGCGCAGCATGACCGACCGTGGATCGAGCAACAGGAACAAGCCGTTCCGGGGCGAGTCGATCAGCCATGCGGAATTACGGAATCACAATGCGTGATACCTGTCTCACCCGAAAAGCGGATGCCGCCGGAAATCCCCGCCGTGCGCACAGGGCAACCCGGGCGCAGTATCGACGCACGACCGCCGACGGTGACCACGCCCTTCCCCGGGGTAGAAGCAAGAGCAGGGTCGAACACGAGGACGACCGTACGAAGGGAGGTGCGACCGGTGAGGAGACGTGTCACCGCACTGGCCTGCGCCGTGGCCCTCGCCCTGGGCAGCGCAGCCTGCACCGGCACGGACGAGGAGCCCGCTCCGGACAGGACGCCCACCGCCCCGAAGACCGGCACCACACCTTCTCCCACACCCACCCCGTCCCGGACCACCCCGCCCCGCTCCCCGTTCACCGGCCGGGCAGGGCCGCAGCATCCGGTGCTCACCGTGAAGCTCGCCAACACCCGGTCGGCCCGCCCCCACACCGGCCTGCAGGCCGCCGACCTGGTCTACGTCGAACAGGTCGAGGGCGGGCTGAGCCGTCTCATGGGCGTCTACGCCTCCCGCACCCCCCGGCGCACCGGCCCGGTGCGCAGCGCCCGGGAATCGGACCTGGAGCTGCTGCGCCAGTTCGGACACCCGGCCCTCGCCTACTCGGGCGTCCGCTCGGCGCTGCGGGACGACATGCGCCGTGCCCCGCTACGGGCGGTGAACCCCACCACCGCGCCGAAGGCCTTCGAGCGCACCTCCGGGCGACCGGTGCCGAACAACCTGTATCTGCGCCCGGCCGCCGCCCTGCGGGCCACGCAGAAGGTCAGCACCCCGCGGGACATCGGCTTCCGCTTCGGCCCCGCGCCCGAGGGCGGCACACCGAAGCGGCACCGCACCGTGGCGTACCCGGCGGCGCGGTTCGCCTTCGACTGGTCGGCCTCCGGCAACCGCTGGCTGGTCTCGATGGACGGCTCCCCCGCACGCGTCACCGGCGGCACCCGGCTCGGCCCGCCCACGGTGGTGGTCCAGTACGTCACCATGCGGCCCTCGCGCTTCCGGGACGTCGCCGGAGCCGTCACGCCCTACATAGAGACCGTCGGGTCCGGCCGCGCGGTCGTCCTCCGCGACGGCCGCGCCTACCGGGTCCGCTGGAAGCGGCCCTCCCCGGGCGCGGGCACCCGCTTCCTCCTCCCCGACGGCCGGCGCATGCCGTTCGCCCGCGGGCAGGTGTGGATCGTCTACGCCGAACGCTGAGCCCAGGACGGCAGGCGGTCCGCCCGGCACCCCCTTGACTTCAACCTCGCTCGAAGTTCTAGCGTCTGTGCGGACGAACCCCGCGACCCCGGCGACGCCTGACGGAGGGCCCGCACATGAGCATGGAGATGACGGCGTGGAGCGCGCTGCGTCACACCCGCAACGCCAAGGACGGCCGCCCCTTCTCCCGGGCCGTGCTCCGCCGCATCGTGCGCTTCGCCCGCCCCCACCACCGCCGCATCGTGCTGTTCGTCCTGCTGAGCAGCGCGGTGGCGGGCCTCGCCGTCGCGACTCCGCTGCTGGCCGGCCGCGTCGTCGACGCCATCGTCCAGGAGGCCCCCTCCAGCACGGTTCTGGCCCTGGCAGCCCTCATCGCGGGCATCGCGGTGGCCGAGGCGGCAACGGGCGTCGCCACCCGCGGCCTGTCGGCACGCATCGGCGAAGGACTGATCCTGGACCTGCGCACCGCCGTCTACGACCACGTGCAGCGGATGCCGGTCGCCTTCTTCACCCGTACCCGCACCGGTGCCCTCGTCAGCAGGCTCAACAACGACGTGATCGGCGCCCAGCGCGCCTTCAGCGGCACCCTCTCCTCCGTGGTCTCCAACGCGGTGACGCTGCTGCTCACCCTCGGCGTGATGCTCAGCCTCTCCTGGCAGATCACCCTGCTCGCCCTGGTCCTGCTGCCGCTCTTCGTGCTCCCCGCCCGGCGCATGGGCCACCGGCTGGCCCGGATGGAACACGAACGCGCCACCCACAACGCGGCCATGAGCACCCAGATGACGGAACGCTTCTCCGCTCCGGGCGCCACCCTGGTCAAACTCTTCGGCCGCCCCGCCGAGGAGTCCGCCGAGTTCGCCGCCCGCGCCCGGCGCGTCCGCGACATCGGCGTGCGGACAGCGATGCTCCAGCACTACTTCATCACCTCCCTCACCCTCGTCTCCGCGCTCGCCCTCGCGCTCGTCTACGGCCTCGGCGGCTGGTTCGCCCTGCGGGGATCGCTGGACCCGGGCTCGGTCGTCGCCCTGGCCCTGCTGCTGACCCGGCTCTACGCACCGCTCACCGCACTGGCCGGCGCCCGGGTGGAGGTGATGAGCGCCCTGGTCAGCTTCCAGCGGGTCTTCGAGGTGCTGGATCTGAAACCCCTCATCGCCGAAGCCCCGGACGCCGTGGCCGTCCCCGACGGCCCGGTCTCCGTCGAGTTCGACAACGTCCGCTTCTCCTACCCGTCGGCCGAACAGGTCTCGCTCGCCTCCCTGGAGGAGGTCGCCACGCTGGACCAGCGGGGCGGCGAAGAGGTGCTGCACGGCCTCTCCTTCCGCGCCGAGCCCGGCCACATGGTCGCCCTGGTCGGCTCCTCCGGCGCGGGCAAGTCGACGGTCGCCCAGCTCGTGCCCCGCCTGTACGACCCCGACAGCGGCACCGTGCGCCTCGCCGGCGCCGACGTCCGCACCCTGACCGCCCACTCGCTGCGGCGGACCCTCGGCATGGTCACCCAGGACGGCCACCTCTTCCACGACACCATCCGCGCCAACCTGCTGCTCCCCCGGCCCGACGCGGACGACGAGGAGCTGTGGGAGGCGCTGCGGCGGGCCCGCCTCGACGGGCTGGTCGCGGCGCTGCCGGACGGCCTGGACACCGTCGTCGGCGAACGCGGCTACCGGCTCTCCGGCGGTGAGCGGCAGCGCCTCACCATCGCCCGGCTCCTGCTGGCCCGGCCGCGGGTGGTCATCCTCGACGAGGCCACCGCCCACCTGGACTCCACCTCGGAGGCGGCGGTCCAGGAAGCGCTCGCGGAGGCGCTGCACGGGCGGACCTCGGTCGTCATCGCACACCGCCTGTCGACGGTACGGGCCGCCGACCTGATCCTGGTCCTGGAGGAGGGGCGGATCGTGGAGCGCGGCACGCACTCCGAGCTGCTGGCCGCCGGCGGCCGGTACGAGCAGCTGTACCGCACGCAGTTCAGCGAGGACGACACCACGGGCGGCGGACGCGACGACCGGGCACCGGCAGGGACCTGACCTCCCCTCGGCCGCGCCCGGGAGCGGGCCGAGTACGGCGGGAGCCGGCGCGCAACCCGGCCTCGCCCGTCCGGACCATCCCAGCGCGCGGGACGGCGGCGGCCGCCGCAGAGTGAGATCCGGGGCCGCCGGGTGGGCGGCCCGCCCGAGCCACCCACCGGAAGGATCCGATCCGCCGTGACCTTCAGCCTTGACCAGCTGCGCCGCTGCTCCGTGGCCGTGGATGTGGGTGCCTCCAGGACCCGGGTGCACGTGAAGGACGCAGGGCTGCTCGTCGACGCTCCGTCCGTGGTCGCCGTCAACACCCTCACCGGTGCGCTGATCGCCGTGGGCGGGCAGGCCGAGCAGATGGAAGGCAGAACACCGGGTCACATCCGCGTCGCCCGCCCGGTGGGAGGCGGCACCATCACCGACATCGACATGGCGCAGCGCATGCTGCGAGCCATGCTCGGCGGCAAGGTGCGGCGCGCCTGGCGGTTCCGGCCCTCGCTCCGCGCCGCCGCGTCGGTGCCGCACGACGCGGGGCCCCTTGCGCGCCGTGCGGTCATCGAGACCCTCTCGGGCGTGGGCGCCCGGGGTGTGGAACTGGTGGACGCGCCCACGGCTGCCGGAGTCGGCTGCGGACTCGCCGTGGAGCAGCCGGAGGCCACCATGATCCTGGTGTGCGGTGCCACCACCACGGAGGTGGCCGTGCTGTCTCTCGGCTCGGTCGTCGCGGCGACGACCGTGCCGACGGGCGGCGACACCATCCACAACGCGCTCGTCCAGCACCTGCGCAACGAGCACGAGATCATGCTGCTGAACCAGGCGGTGCGGCCGCTGCACATGGCACTGCACGGCGCGGCCTCCGGCACGGCCGGCCCCACCGAGGTGCACGGACGCGACGTGGTGACGGGCCTGTCCCGCACGGTGTGGATCGACCCGGGCGAGGTGCGTGCCACCATCCAGGCGCCGCTGACCGGTCTCGTGGACGCCATCCGCTCGGTGCTGCACCGCTGCCCGCCCGATCTGGTGGCCGACCTCGCCGACCGCGGCATGGTGCTGACCGGAGGAACAGCCCTGCTGCCCGGCCTGGACACCCGGCTCCGCGCGAGCACCGGAATGGCCGTACACGTCGCCGAGGACCCCGCCGGATGCGCCGTGCGAGGTCTCGCGGCGATGATCAGGGGCGAGGTGAAGCCGCTCGCCCGTTCGGCGACGGACTGACCGCAGCCGCGGGCGCGTGGTCCCCGCCTCGCCCGGAGGGTGGTGTCAGAGCCGTTCCATCGGAGGACGGTCCGCCGTTCCGCGGGGAAGCGCGGACGACGCGCCGAACAGCGACGGCGGCAGGTACGGCGGCACACCCGGCTGCCGACCGTGACGAAGTGCGCTCATGGAATCGATGCCGTAGGCCACTTCGCGGCAGAAGCGCAGCATGTGGGTCCAGGATGCACGCATGGGGATCGGTCTCCTGCTACCTGCCGGGTCTCGCCCGGTACTTGAGGACTTACGCCGATGATGCCCGCTTCGTGCACCGTGAGCCAGGGGTTTCCGTCACTGCTCGGCAACAGTTTTTCCGCCCGTCACCCGACGCCGGAGGAGTGCGCCCGCCATGCGGTTCCGCCCCTCCTGGACCAGGATGGCACCACGGAGTGAGCGCGGGGCGCCGGAGGAGCCGCAGATGGCAGTCGACACCACGGTCTGGGGCGGCGATGACAGCCTCGTCCGACTGCTGACCTGCAACGACGGCGCCGAGTTGCTGACCGCGGCGGCTGCGGCGGCGCTGCCGCCCGGCGTCCCGATCGCGGGGGCGCTGTACCGCAGACGCACCGACGGCGTGCTCGCTCTCGAGGCGGCCGCGGGACTCGGGGAGCCGGCGGCAGCCGCGCTCGCCGCCGACCCGGCGGTGCTCCGCGCCGCCGAGGGCCCCGCACCGGTGTACTCACCGGTCCACGACGGACGGCTGCCGGAGGGAGCGGGCGAGCGCGCGGCCCTTCCGCTGGTGGCGGACGGCGAGCGGCTCGGCGTGCTGCTTCTGCTGCTGCCGGCCGGCCACTCCGCCGGCGACCGGAACCGTGCCCGGATCCGCGCGGTGGGAACGGTCTGCGCCCACCGGTGGCGGTACCTGCTCGGGATGCCGGAAGACACGCAGGAGGCGGGCCCCGCGACGGTGCGCGGCCACGGCTCCCCCGCCGCTCCGGGCGGCACGCGCAGCCGGACGCGCGACCTGGCCATGGCCGACGCGGGCATCGGCTCCTTCGAGTGGGACTTCGACAGCGGAACCCTGGTGTGGGACGAACACGTGTGTGCGCTGTTCGGCATCTCCCCCGACGACTTCGACGGCAGGATCGAGACGCTCTTCGACGCCGTGCACCCGGCCGACCGGCACCTCGTCGAGGACGCCGTCGCGCAGAGCCGCCGCACCGGCAGATACCACGTGGTGTGCCGAGTCGTCCGCGCCGACGGGTCGGTGCGCTGGATCGACACCGAGAGCAGGGTCGTCGCCGACGGGGACGAACCGCGGGGCGCGATCGGCGTCGTCCGGGACCGTACGGAGGAGGTCGAGCGGGACTCGGCCCGGCAGGCACGCGGCGAGTTCGTCCTCAGTCTGACCGGTGGCCTCACCTCCGCGATCACCGTGGACGACGTGGTGACGACCCTTATCGAGCAGGCGGTCCCGGCACTCGGCGCACGCTGGCTCGCGGTGTACGTGCAGCAGGAGCACGGACCCATGCGCCTGATCGGGTCCGTGGGGTTCGACGAGGAGGGCAGGCGGCTCGTCGACGAGGCGGCCCGCAACGCCCACGGCAACCCCGTGCTGGAGCCGCTCCACGCCGGGGTCCCGCTGTTCGTGGAGTCGCGGCAGGAGTGGGCGGACCGGGTACCGGACCCGCGCCTGGTCCCGCCCCCCGACCAGCACGCCTGGGCGGTGCTGCCGATGAACGCGGCGGACGGTCCCGTGGGCGTCTGCTCGCTGATCTACGACCGGCCGCGAACGTTCACCTCCGAGGACCGCACCGTGCTCACGGCCGTCGCCGGCCTCATGGGCCAGTCGATGGCCCGCGCCCGGCTGCAGGACACCCGCCGCGAGTACCTGACCGAACTCCAGCGGCTCATGCTGCCGTTGCGGCTGCCCCCGATCCGCGGGCTGGACGTCGCGGTGAGCTACCGGCCGGGTGCCGAGGGGCTGGAGGTCGGCGGCGACTGGTACGACGTGGTGCCGCGTCCGGGCGGCCGGGTGGCCCTGATCATCGGTGACGTCCAGGGGCACAACGTGCGGGCCGCGGGTGTCATGGGCCAGCTCCGCACCGCGATGCGCGCCTACGCGGCGGAGGGCCACGGTCCGGCGGACCTGCTGGCCCGCGGCGACCAGTCGCTGAGAGAACTCGAGACGGGGCTGCTGGCGACCTGCTGCATCGCCGAGATCACCCCGGACAGCGGCCGCATGCTCCTGGCCCGGGCGGGGCATCCGTATCCGCTGCTGGCACAGGCCGACGGCCGCACCGGGGAGGTGGAGGTGCCGGGCGGCATGCCGCTGGGCACCTTCGCCGACGACTACCCGGAGACGGTGGTCGACCTGCCGCCGGGCGGGGCGCTGCTGCTGTTCACCGACGGGCTGGTCGAGGAGCCGGGCACCGACTACGGGGAGGGCGTCGCCGAGCTCTGCCGGCGCATGGCGCGGTACGTCGGGGCCGGCACCGCCCGCCGTACCGGACCGGGCACGCCGCCCCCTCGGGGGAAGGGGGACGACGTACCCGGTGGCTCCGCCGGTCACGGGGACCTGGAGGAGATCGTCGAGCGCATCGCCGAACCGGCGGCGGCACGCTCCCTCCACGACGACATCGCCGTACTGCTGGTGCGGATGTCCTGCTGAGGGCGCAGGTCCCCCGGGCCGCCTACAACCACCCGCAGCTCGACCCCGGCGACCGTCCGGCGAACCGGCCCTCCAGCCAGCCGAAGACCACCGGGAATCCGGCGACCGCTCCCCCCACGTGGGTGGGGCCGAGGTTGGAGGAGAACCGGACGTGCTCGGCGCCGGCCGCGCACCAGTCGGCGGCCATCCGCTTGCCGACGCCGTACGGGATCACGTCGTCGAGCAGGCTGTGGGTGACCAGGGTCGGCACCCGGGGCGCGCGGGCGCCGTCACCGATCTCCTGCTCGGCGACGAGGGAGGCGAAGGGCTCCTCCTCCAGGTGGTCCGTCAGCGGCCGCCCGTCCTCGGTCAGCGTCGCCGAGCGGGTGAACGCGAGCCGCAGCAGGGCCTCCTCGGTGCAGTACTCCTTCGCCCGGGCCACGAACCGCTCCCCCGCCTCGTTGAGGTAGGGGGAGAGGTCGAGGTCGTCGCCCGCGGCCAGGCCGGCGACGGCGTAGCCGAGGAACGCCGAGTAGGGGCCGCCGTCGAGGGTGCGTGCGACGGGCGGCAGATCGGCGGGTACGGCGCCGGCGGCGACGCCCCGCAGGTCGAGTTCGGGGGCGTAGCCGTGCGCGAGTTCGGCGGCCGCCGCGGCGGCACCGCCGCCCTGCGAGTAGCCCGTCACCGCGACCGGCCCGGCGTCCGGCAGGTCCGCCTCGGGCAGCCGCTGCGCCGCGCGGACCATGTCCAGCACCGCGTGCCCGGAGACCGCGCGGTTGACATAGGTGTGGACCCCGGGGGTGCCGAGGCCCTCGTAGTCCGTCATGGCGACGGCGTAGCCGCGGGCGAGCAGGCCCTGGGCGAACAGGCCCTCGTACTCGGTGCCGGCGGCGAGCCTGCGGGAGGGCGCGCAGTGGTCGGCGAGCCCCTGCGTCCCCGGCGCGTACCCGATGACGGGACGTTCGCCCTCGCCCTTCCAGGGTGTGCGGGGTGTGAGCACGGTCCCGGTGACCGCGATGGGCGCGCCGCCTCCGTCGGTCGAGCGGTACATCACCCGGTTGACGACGGCGTCGGCCTTCAGGAGCTTGAGGGGATCGAGGTAGAAGTCGGACGGCTCGGAGCGGATCACGTCACCGTTGTGGGCGGGCAGCGCGGCCGGCGGTTCGTAGAACGGCGGCCGTTCGGCCTCGGCGGCCTGCGCGGCGGGTGCGGCGACGAGGCCGGCGGAGACCGCGGTCAGGACGGCGAGCAGGGCGGTGCACGCTCTTCGGGGAAGCGCGCGGGCGCGGGCGGACGGACGGAACGTCACGGGCGACTCCTCACGGGAGCAGTCGGAGGGGGTGGTTCCGGACGAGGGCCACCCGTGTGAGGTGACCCACAGTAACTTACGCACCGGTAAGTTCTTGGGAGCATGCTTGCCGGCGGTCGCCCTGTCAATACTCGCGGGTACGTCGTGTCCCGCTCCTCCGCCACCGAGCACCGCGGCGCCCGCCTCACGCAGGGCGCCGCGGTGCCGTGGTTCCCGTCGGCCCAGGCTCAGGCGGGCACCACGTGGAAGAAGTGCGTGGGCAGCTGGACCGCGACCGACTCGTGCACCGTGGCGCACACCGCCGTGCCGGAGCCGTCGAAGGTACCGGCCGGCGGCTCGGCGACCCGGATCGCCGAACGCCGCGCGTCCAGCAGCACGGCTGCCATGGCGAAGTCGCCGACCAGCGCGCAGCCGCGCTCCACCTGGCGGTGGCGGCACACCATCACGCCCTCGCGGGCGAGATCGTCCAGCAGACTGCCCGAGCCGGCGAGACGCCCGTAGTAGTCCGAGGGATTCACCATGATCGCGTGCCCGGTGCCGCCGGACTGCTCGATCTCGTCGAACGCCGCCAGCAGACCCGTCTCGTAGCCGTTCCGGTAGGGGAGTTCCGCGACGTCGGGGTGGTGGACGACCTGGTGGGTGAGGGCGCGGTTCTCCGCCGTGCCCAGCCGCACCATCAGCCGCCGGTCGATGAAGGCCGCCAGGCCCGCCGGTTCGTCCCCCAGCCCCTCCGGTATCTGCACCCAGGCGTCGATCGGCGTCACCCGGTACTCGGCGAGGCTGAAGCGGAAGGCGTCCTCGCGCAGCCCGGAGGCGGTGTCGGCATGCTCCGGGTCGGGCCGGGTCTCGTGCCAGGAACGCACCACGTCGGAGTCGGCGGGCTGCTTGCGGAACAGGTTGCGCGCGGTCAGCCGGTGCCGCTCCTTCCCCGGCCGGAACGTGTCGGTCAGGGTGTAGTCGAAGCGCACCTCCGCCTTCTCGGGGTTCTCGGCGAAGGCACGGGCGAACTCCTCGCCGGGCGTGGGTACGGAACCCTGCGGGGCGGCATCCTGGTTCATCGGGTCTCCTGGTTCTGCCGGGGCTCAGAGCGCGTGGGCGACGAGCCGTTCGTAGTACGGGAGATGGTGCTCGTAGTAGGAACGCAGCCGGGCGTCGTTCTCGACGGTGACGGTGTACTCCCGGTCCGGGAGCCGGAAGGAGGAGCTGGCGATGGCGTCCAGGTGCCACCGCCGGTTCTGCTCCCATTCGGCGCGTTCTCCCGGCTTCCAGCTCAGCGCCTCCGGACGGTGCGGCAGCCCCACCTGCGCGCAGTAGGCGGCCACCACGGCAGCGGGCTCGGCGAGGAGACGCTCGGCCGAGACCACCACCGGATCCACGCCGGTGGCCCGCCGGGCCAGTTCGAACAGCGCCCACTGGTGTTCGTAGCCCGCTTCGCGGCAGGCCATCTCGGGCTTGACCGCATGGTGCGAGGCGATCGCCCGGGCCGGGTCACGCACGATGAAGGTGTGGACGAAGCCGGCGATCTGCTCCGGGTGGTCGAACAGGTGCCGGTAGCTGTACTCCAACGTGTCCTTGAAGAACACCGGCCCCTCCTCGCCCAGCGCGGCGAGGTGGTCCAGCAGCGCGCCCGGGTCACGGACCGTCGTGGTGGCGCCGTCCGCGCCGCCGTCCGCCGCCAGGGCGGGCAGCGCCACCTCGCCGTGGTCGGTGAGGAGCACCAGCGGTTCGTGGACGACGGTGACGTCCCCGCGCTCGATCATCATGCGCAGGAACGCCGTCGACACCGCCCGCGGGTGCGCCCACATCGCGATGACGGTCACATGGACCACGCAGTCGGCTGCCGGTCCCACCGGTGCTCCCGCAGTTCCCGGAGCAGCCCCTCGTCCAGAGGCCTGCCCGAGACCGCCAGGTTGGCGCGCACGTGCGGCTCGCGGCGCATGCCGGGGATGACGGTGGTCACGGCGGGGTGGTGGAGGATGAAGCGCAGGGAAGCCTCCGGCAGCGTCAGCCCCTCGGGCAGTACCTTCTGCAGCGCCTCCGCCCGGTCGACGGTCGGGCCGAGGTTCTCCGGACCGAAGTAGACGGCGCGCCAGTCGTCCTCCGGGAAGACGGTGTCGCGGCTGAGCCTGCCGGTCAACCCGCCCTCGTCGAACGGGACACGGGCGATGATGCCGATGTCGTCCTGCTGGGCGCGCGCGAAGAGTTCGTCCTCGGGGGCCTGGTCGAAGATATTGTAGATGACCTGGATGACATCGACGAGGCCGGAGTCGAGGGCCCGCAGGCAGTTGGCGGGCTCCCAGCGGTTCACGCTGATCCCGAAGCCGTCGATGACGCCGTCCGACTTCAGGTCGTCGATGACCCGCTGCCAGCGCTCGTCACCGGCCCAGCGGTCCTCCCAGACGTGGAACTGCAGCAGGTCGATGCGGTCGGTGCCCAGGTTCTCCAGGCTCTTGTGGACGTACTCCCTGATGTGGTGGGGCGGGAACACGTCGTCCAGGGTGTCCTCGGGGCCGGGAGGCCACTCGCGGTTGAGCGGCGGCACCTTGGTGGCGACACGCAGCTTCTTGTCGGGGTGGCGGCGCAGCAGGGAGCCGAGCATCTGCTCACTGACGCCGCGCCCGTAGACCCAGGCCGTGTCGAAAAAGGTGCAGCCGAGCTCCACCGCCAGGTCGAGGCAGTCGGGGGCAGTGTCGTAGTCCCAGCCGGTGAAGCCGCCGGGGCCGCCGCCGATGCCCCACATGCCGTAGCCGATCTCGCTGACCTGCCAGCCGAGGCGGCCCATGGTCCGGTAGTGCACGGTGATTCGTCTCCTTGTCGGGGTGTCAGGAACGGGAAAGGGCGACGGGTGCGCCCAGGGTGGTGCGATAGGCGGCGAGCGCCGGTTCCAGAGAGGCGTCCCTCAGGGCGTGGCGCGCGTCGAGCGCGGCGCAGGCGTGCCGGGTGAACAGGGCAGGGTTGTCCGCCAGGAGCCGGCGGAAGTCGGGGAAGGCGCACCCGGGGGCGGCCGCGGGCAGGGACGTCAGCATGGCGTGCAGCAGGGCGGCGTCCGACTGCCTGTCGGTCTCCGCGAGGGCCTGGAGTGCGGCCATGAACTCGCCCGGGGGGACGGCACGCGTCCCCGGGCCCCCGGCGGCCTCGACTCCCGCGAAGTCCACACTGCGGTCGCGGTACACGTGGTACACGGCGCCCGCGGCCGGTTCGCACACCCCGGCGACGAGCCGGGCCGCCGCTTCGTCGACCGGTGTCCAGTCGGACAGCATCGGCACGTCCGGCCGCACCCCGAGGCGGTGGAAGGCCGACAGCAGCAGGTGGGTCAGCGCCTTCGCGTTCGGCAGCCCGTTGTCGGCGGCCGGCATCGCCTCGCCCAGCCGGTACACGGTCACCGGCGCGCCGAGCCGCGCGGCTTCCAGCAGCAGCCGCTCCGCGACCCACTTGGAGCGGCTGTAACCGCTGAACGGCGGCGTGACGGTGCCCGGATCGCAGTCCTCCCCCAGGCGCCGACCGTGGTCCGCGGCATGCCGGTCGAGCACTCCGAGGGTGGAGACGTGGTGCAACGGCTTCGGACGTCCGGTCAGGGCGAAGCGCAGGGCCTCCGTGGTTCCGAGCACGTTGGCCGGGCGGTGGGCCCGGTAGTCGAGGAGGAAGTTGACCAGCGCCCCGATGTGGAGCACCGCGTCGCACTCGGCGGTCAGCCGGTCCCACTCGGCGGCGGCCAGCCCGAACCGCGGGCTGCCCAACTCGCCGCTGCGGGCGTCGATACGCGCGGCGAACGTCGGGTCCCACAGGCCGTGGTCCTCCAGGGCGCGCAGGACGCGCCGTGCCGCGGCCGCGTCGTCGGGGGCCCGTACGACGCACACGGCACGAGCACCGGTGGTCGTCAGCAGGGTGTGGAGGGTACGGGTGCCCACGAAGCCGGTGGCGCCGGTGACCAGGACGTTCCGCGGCGGCACCGGCCGGTCCGCACACGGGGTGCCGCCGCGGACGGCCTGTGCCACCAGGCCCGCGAGTTCCTCGCTGAACACCGCGTCCCGCGCCATGAGCGCCTCGTCACCGCCCGCCGCGTCGGGCGGCGGGGCGGCCGGGCCGGTGAGCGCCTCCGCGAGGAGTTCCGGGGTGCGGTGGCCGTAGAGGTCGGAGAGGACCACGGGAAGGCCGGCGCCGTCCCGGATGCGGATGACGACGCTCAGAGCCGTGAGCGAGTCCCCGCCGTGGGCGAAGAAGTCGTCCTCGGTACCGAAGCGGGGCAGCGCGAGCACGGTGCGCATGACGTGCGCGATGCGCTCGGCGGCGGAGGCGTCGGCGGGCGGAGCGGAGTCGGCCTCGGAATCCAGCTTCTCCTCGACGACGTCGCGCAGCGCGCGCAGGTCGACCTTGCCGGTGTCGGAGAGCGGAAGAGCCTGGAGCACGAAGCAGTGCTGCGGCACCTGGACGCGCGGCAGCACGCCGCGCAGATGGTCGCGGAGCGCTGCGGGAGTCAGGCTCTCGTCGGCCGCCGCCACGAGCACCAGCCGGGTGCGGCCGCCCCTGCGGAGCGTCATGGCCTTGGCCTGGACGACTCCGGGACACCCCTCACCCGCCGTCTCGATCTCGGCCGGCTCTATGCGCACACCGTCCACTTTCGCCTGTCGGTCACGCCGACCGCCGAAGCGGAGCAGCCCGTCCGTGCCGATCCTGCCGAGGTCCCCGGTGCGGTACAACACCCTGCCGGGGATCTCCGGGAACGGATTGGGGACGAAGACCTCCGCGGTGCGCGCGGGATCGCCGAGGTAACCGGCACCCACGCACTCGCCGCCCACCAGGATCTCGCCGGTCGTTCCGGGCGGCAGCGGCCGCAGGTCCTCGTCGGCCACCACGGTCCAGCAGTTGTCGATGGGGCTCCCGAGCGGGATGTGGTCCCCGTCGTCCTCGGTCACCCGGTGGAACACCATGCCGATGGAGGTCTCCGACGGCCCGTACCCGTTGGTGACGGTCAGCGCGGGAACGAGTTCGCGCAGCCGGTGCACGGCCCGCGGGATGATCTCCTCGCCGCCCACCACCAGGTGACGCAGCGAGGACACCTTGTCCACGGCGGAGGGGTCCGCCTCCAGGAGGGCGACCAGCATCGCGAGGATCGCGGGCACGAAGTCGGTGACCGTGACCCGGTGGTGGGCGATGGTCTCCACCGTCCGCTCCAGGTCCAGGAACTCGCCCTGCTCGGGGATGACCGTGCGACCGCCCGTCGTCAGCGGCCAGAGCATCTGCCAGATCGCCGAGTCGAAGGTGTGGCGGCTGTTCTGCAGCACCACCTCGTCACCGGTGGCGGCGAACCACCGCGTCATGAAGCGGAAACGGTTGCTGAGTCCGCGGTGCAGGTTCACCGCGCACTTGGGCACCCCGGTGGTGCCGGAGGTGAACACGCCGTAGGCGGGACTGTCCGGGCCGGGACGCACGCCCGGCCGTTCGCGGCTCGGGGCGATGTCCCGCCAGGAGACGAGGTGGGCGCGGGGGCCGGTGCTCGCCAGCGGTGCAGACGTGAGGGCGAGCGGCGGCCGGAGAACGGTGAACACCGCCCGCAGCCGCTCCTCCGGCCAGGCCGGGTCGCACAGCGTGAACACCGCGCCGATCTTCATCACCGCCACGGTGCACAGCGCGAGTTCGACGCTGTTGCCGATCACGACGGGCACCATGTCGCCCTCGCGCACGCCGCAGGAGGTGAGTTCCGCCGCCAGCCCGTTCGCCAGCGCGTCGAACTCCGCGTAGGTGAGCGTCGTCTCGGTCTCCTCACCGCGGTGGGTGAGGGCGGGCCGGTGCGGGGTGCGGTCGGTCTGCTCCTCGATGAGGGCGGTCACGGGCTTGTACGGTCCGAGGTCCGCGCGTCTGCCGGCGGACTGCAGCGTTGCTTCCGACATAACTCCGAACTCTTCGCCTCGGGAAAGGGGACGACGGTTCACCGGAGGACGGAGCCGGCGTTCCGGGCCGGGGACAGCGCCGGAACCGCGGCTTCGAGACCGGTGGGCGGGGGTTCTCCTGTCACGAGTGCGGCGAGCAGGGCGCCTGCCGCGGGGGCGGTCTGGATGCCGTAGCCGCCGAGACCGGCGAGCCGGTGGAACCCGTCGGCCCCGGGGGCGGGGCCGACGAGCGGCACGTCGTCGGCGGGCGAGGTGCGGAGCCCTGCCCAGGCACGGCGTACGTGCCGCAGCGGAAGGTCCACCACGGCGGTGAAGCGTTCGAGCGCGAGGGCCACGTCGACATCCTCCGGCCGCACGTCGCCCGGCGGAACGGGCGTCTCGTCCACCGGGGAGAGCAGCAGGCCGCCGGACTCGGGCCTGCCGTAGAAGGTGCCGGCAACGTCCGCGACCATCGGCCAGTCCGCGACCCCTCGTTCCCGGCCGTCGTCGTGCGGCGGGACCGGTACGAGAGCCGCCGTCCGGCGGCGGGGCACCAGCCCGGCGGGAGGAACACCCGCGAGGCGGGCCAGCTCGTCCGACCACGCCCCGGCGGCGTCCACCAGGAGCGGCGCGGTGAACTCTCCCGCGGGAGTGCGGGCGCACCAGGCGCCCCTGCGGTGCGACAGGCCCATGACGCGTGCGGAGGTGACGATGCGGCCGCCCGCCGCACGCGCACCGCGCAGGAAACCCTGATGGGCGGCGTCGACGTCCACGTCGCAGGCCCCGGGCTTGTACAGGGCCCGGCCGAACGCCTCCGGCCGCAGGGCCGGGCAGAGACGCCGCGCTTCGGCCGGATCCACCTCCACCACCGGTTGCGGGGCGCGCGCGCCGGACACCTTCGCCTCGTCGAACGCCTCCGCCGAGCCGGGTGTCTCCAGGGCGAGGACGCCGCGCGGATGGAGGAGTTCGGCGCTGCAGAACCCCTCCGGCGGCCGCGTGTAGAAGCCCCGTGACGCCTCGGTGAGCGACCGGACCGTGGGGTTCCCGTAGTACTCGGAGAAGAGGCCGGAGGAACGACCCGTCGCGTGGACGCCCGGCGCGCGCTCGGCCTCCAGCACCGTCACCGCCCCGTGGCGGCTCAGGAAGTAGGCGGCCGCGGCCCCGGCGATCCCGGCACCCACGACCAGGAAGTCGCTGCCGACCGGCCCGGTGCCGGCCCCTTCCGTGCCTCCCGTCATACGTCTCGCTCCTTCCTCGGCACCGTGGCCAGGGCGATCAGCAGCGCGAGCAGCGTGACACCGGCCGCCACCAGGAAGCCGCGTGACGCACCGTCGGAGAGCGCGGCCTCCGCGGTCGTCCCGTCGGCCGCGGCCGCCACCGACGGCCACACCACCGCGCCGAGCGCGGCGAGTCCGATGGCGCCGCCGATCTGGCGGGCCATGCTGAACAGGCCGGATGCGGCACCGGAGTCCTCGTCCGCGACGCGGGCCAGCGCGGCGAGGGTGAGCGGGACGCCCGTCACCCCGAGCCCGGAGTAGACCAGCACCGTCGGCACGAGCATCCCGGCGGCCCAGCCGCTCGATTCACCGATCCGGGACAGCCACAGCATCCCGACCGCCGCGACCAGGAGCCCGCCGCAGACCAGACGCCTGGTACCCATCAGGGCCACCAGGCGGGAACTCAGCTTCGCGCCCGTCACCATCAGGCAGGTGAGCGGGAGATAGACGAACGCGGTGTGCAGCGGGGAGTAGTCCCAGACGCGCTGCAGGAAGAGGGTGAGGAAGAAGAAGATGCCGAACATCGCGGTGCTCACCAGCGCCAGGACCGCGTACGTGCCGAACCTGGTCCGGTCCGTGAACAGCCGCAAGGGCACCAGGGGTTGCGCGGACCGCCGCTCCACCAGGACGAATGCCGGCAGCAGTACCGCCGAGGCCGCCAGGCTCACCAGCACCGGGGCTGCGGTCCAGTCCCCGCCCTCGGAGGCGCCCCCGACCAGCCCGTACACCAGTAACAGGGCGGCGAGCGTTCCCGTCAACGCACCGGTCGCGTCGAAGGAACCCCGCTGCCGCGCGGTCTCCGGCAGGACCCGCCGCAGCGCGACCAGCACCGCCGCACCCACCGGAACGTTGACGAACATCACCCAACGCCAGGACAGGTACGCGGCGATGAGACCTCCTGCCAGCAGTCCGACACCGCCTCCGGCCGTGGCCACGGCCGTGTACCACCCCACCGCCCGGTTGCGCTGCGGCCCCTCCTGGAAGGTCACGGCGATGAGCGACAGTGCCGCCGGCGAGGCGGCCGCGGCACCGACGCCCTGCAGCGTGCGGCAGACGATCAGCAGCCACGGCTCACCGGCGAACCCGCCCACCAGGGACGCCGCGGTGAACAGCGCGACGCCCAGGGCGAACACCCGTCGCCGCCCGAGGATGTCCCCCAGCCGGCCGCCGAGCATGAGCAGCCCGCCGAACGCGATCGAGTAGGACGCGACCACCCATTCGAGCTGGGAGCCCGCCAGCGCCAGCGAGTTCTGAATGCTGGGCAGGGCCACGTTCACAATGGTCGCGTCCAGCAGGAACATCAGCTGCGCCACCGAGATCAGGGCGAGCGCCACGGACTTGCGCCGGTGCTCGGCCGTGTCCTCCTTCGCGGCCGACGCGGTCGCCTGCCGAGGCGTCGTCATCGGCGGCTGGCGAACTCGGTCTCCAGCCGCTCGCGCAGCGGCTGCCGAAGCACCTTCCCGAGCGCGTTCTTGGGCAGCTGCCACACGAACTGCACCCGGTCCGGCCACAGGATCTTGCCCATCCGCTCCTTCTCCAGGAACGCGTGCAGCTCCTCCAGGGTGGGCGGGTCGCCCTCGGCGACCACCACGGCGCAGACGAGTTGGCCGCTGGGCATCCGCGGATCGGGGTAGCCGACCAGCGCCACTTCCCGCACCTGCGGATGGCGGGTGAGGACCGACTCGACCTCCAGCGTGGACACCAGGTGACCGCTGGACCGCATGATCTGGTCGGCGGTGCGCCCGGTGATGCGGATGCCGCCACGCCCGTCGTCACGGGCGAGGTCGGTGGTGTCGAACCAGCCGTCCTCGTCGAGGCAGGCCTCGTAGACCTCGCGCTGGCCGAGGTAGCCGAGGCACTGCGACGCGCCGCGCACCAGCAGCCTGCCTTCCTCGTTGCCCGGCTCGCAGTCGATGCGTATCTCCATCGACTCCTCGGGACGGCCGTCGCTGTGCGCGGCCCAGCCCTCCGGGTCGTCGCCGCGGGTGACGGTGACCGCGCCGTTCTCCGTCATGCCCCACAGTGCGCGGACGGGGAGGTCGAACACTTCCCGCACGTCGCTGATGATGTGGGGCTGGATCGGCGCCGAGCCCGACACGATCTGGCCGACGCTGGAGGTGTCCCGGGGCTCCCTGCGCTGCTCGTCCAGCAGGTCCAGCAGGAACGCGGGCGAGGCGTACGCCCAGGTCACCTTGTGCCGGGCCACGTTGTCCAGGAGAAGTCCGCTGTCCTTGCCGTTGTCCTGCAGCACCGTGGTGCCGTGCACCAGGAGCGGCATGTAGCAGGCGTAGGTCAGCGCCGCCATGTGCGTGAGGAAGTTGGGGATCGAGATGACGTCGTCCGGACCGAGGCGGTGCGGACGCGACACGGCGAGCACCGAGGCGTACAGCGTGTTCTGGCTGTGCACCACGCCCTTCATCCGGCCGGTGGTGCCGGAGGTGTAGAGCAGCAGCGACGGTTCGTCGGGACGCAGCCGGTCCTCCGGATCCAGCGTGTGCCGCTCCTCCCACGGGGTCCTGACGAAGAACTCGTCGAAGTCGATCGCGTCCGACGCGGCGGCGTCCCCGATCACCACACGGTGCTCCAGGGCCGGGGCGTCCGCACCGGCCAGGCGGGCCCCGAAGTCCGCGCCGTCGACCTGGTCCACCGTCACGCAGATCCTGGCGCTGCTCTGCTGCAGCACGAACTCCAGTTCGCGCGCGCCGAGCAGCGGGATCACCGGTGTGATGACCGCTCCGATCTCGTGGCAGGCGAGGTAGAGCGGGAGGAGCTGCCAGCGGTTGGGCATGTAGGCAGCGACGTCGTCACCCCGCCCGATGCCCAGCTCCAGGAGCGCGGCGGCGAAGCGTCGTACGAGACGTTGGAGCTCGGCGTAGTCGATGGTCCGGACGAGTTCCCGGCCCTCGTAGGCGATGACGGCCGGGTGATCGCCCCGCTCCCTCGCCGCGTCGTCGAGATCGTCCACGAAGGTCGTCTCCCGCCACCACCCCTTGGCGTAGTACCTCGCGGCCTGCTCGGGCCCCGGCCTCACCAGCGTGTCCCACATGCCCACTCCGGTCCCTTCGTACTCGACCACGAATCCGGGCGGTGAGCCTAGAGGATGACCATCGAGTGCGGAAGTCCTGAATACCGGACTCGGTTGTGGAGAATGCGAACCAACTTTTATGGGTGTGCAAAGTATTGACACCCAGTGGGGCCCGGGTGAGGCTTCCGCGCGGAGACGATCAGGCGGGGAGGCGATGACGGCGTGAAGATCGGCGTGCTCGGATGGGACTACTCGGGCATCGACCCCGATGGCCACAGCTTGGTCGAGCACGGCCGGCGGCGGGGGCACGAGACCTCGTTCGCCACGCTGGACGAGGTGACGTACGTGCCCGGGCCGGACGGTGTCGAGGTCCTGCTGGCCGGCGAACCCGTGCGGTCCTTCGACGCGTTCATCAACCGCTCGCGCTGCTTCGGCGCGGATTCCCAGGAGCGCATGGAGCGCCTGCGCATGATCGGCAGCACGCCGGGCGTCCGGCTGTTCGCACCGGCCGACGCCTGGCAGACGGCCAGCAGCAAGTTCCTCACGGCCCAGCGCCTGGCCCGGGCCGGGCTCCCGACCCCTCCCGTGCGGTCGATCTCCTCCCTCCCGGAGGTGGAGGCGGCCTGCGCCGAGTGGGGCGACGTCATTCTCAAGCCGAGCGACGGGTACGGCGGCGCCGACGTGGAGCGCATCGCCGACTTCGGGGCCGAGAAGGACATAGCCGAGGAACTCCTGGCGCGGACGTCGAACCTGCTCTGCCAGCCCTTCTACCCCACCAAGGGCGGCGAGTTCCGCATCACGGTGGCCGGCGACACCGCGCCCATCAACATCCTCAAACTGCCGCCGCCCGGCTCCTGGCGGTGCAAGACCCTGGAGGGCGCAAGCTTCGAGCGGTACGACGCCCCCGAGGAGCTCCTCGACATCTCGCTGCGCGCCACCCGGGCGCTGGGCCTCACCCTGGCGGGTCTGGACATCCTGCCGCACGAGGGCGGCTACCTGATCCTCGAGGTGAACGAGGTGCCCGGATTCCTCAGCATCCTCGGCCCCGCGCAGCACCGGCAGGTGCTGGACGGCGTGTACGACTGGGTCGAACGGGAGACGGGCCCCGCGGCCCGGACGGCAGCGGCCGTGGACACGACCGGCCCGCAGAATGGCTGAGGAGGCCGGGATGCGCTACACGACGTTCGGCAGGAGCACCGGTCTGCGCGTCTCCGAGTTCGCGCTGGGCACCTCCAACTTCGGGGCGGGCGTGGGCGACAGCGACGACGCGAGACGGCTGCTGTGGGGGCGGCGCGGCGACGGCTCCGGCAGGGAGGAATGCCGGCGGGTCTTCGACCGGTTCGCGGAAGCGGGCGGCACCCTCCTCGACACCGCGGACAGCGCGCAGTTCGGAGAGGCGGAGACGCTGCTGGGCGAATTCCTGGCCGCGGACCGCGACCACTTCGTGGTCTCGACGAAGTACACCAACAGCGCCTCCACCCGGCCACGCATCTCGGACACCGGCAACAGCCGGAAGAACATGATCCGCTCGGTGGAGGGCAGCCTGCGCCGACTGGGGACCGACTACATCGACCTCTACTGGGCGCACTTCCCGGACGGTCTCACGCCCGCCGAGGAGATTCTCGCCGCCATCGACCATCTGGTGAGCAGCGGCAAGATCCTCTACGCGGGGTTGTCCAACTTCCCCGCATGGCGGGTGTCCCGTGCGGTCACCATCGCCGAGCTGCGCGGCTGGTCACCCATCGTGGCGGTGCAGACCGAGTACAACCTGGTCAATCGGACCGGGGAGCGGGAACTGCTCCCGATGGCGGACGCGCTGGGCCTGGGCGCGGCGCTCTGGTCTCCGCTCGCCGGGGGTCTGCTCACCGGCAAGTACCGCCGGACCGAGCAGGGGTGGGTCAGCGAAGAGAACCGTCGCCACCCCCGGAACGACACCGACCGCATCGCCGAGATCGTCTCCACGGTGCTGGACGTCGCCGAGGAGACCGGCATGTCGCCGTCGCAGGTCTCCCTCGCCTGGCTGCGGAACCGGGCGGCCGGTGCGGCAACCGCGTACATACCCATCATCGGCCCGCGCACCGGGGAGCAGCTCGACCACTACCTGGAGGCGCTCACGACCTCGCTGAGCGGCGAGCAGGCTGCGCGGCTCGACAAGGCCAGCGCCATCGAGCCCGGCAGTCCCCACGAGATCACCGGCCTGGTCAGGGAGTCGCTCCTCGGAGGGGACTCCTCCCGGGTGGACGACGCGTCTCCTCCGGTCGCGTGACGGCTGCGGGCGGGCCCGGGGGAGGACATCCGTCCGCCCCCGGACCCGCCCGCCCCGCCGCCGTCACGCCTCTGCGGCCATCCGGTGGACCGTGGTGGGCGCGAGGAACGGCGCACCGTACCGGGCCGTGTCGACCGTGCCGGTGTGGAAGAGATGTCCCGCCAGTTCGGGCTTCTCCGCGTGCGCACCGGACCGGTCCCGGGCGGCATAGGCGAGCAGGAACGTGGGATCGCCCAGGTTGCTCAGGTCGAGCACCAGATCCGCCTCGTCCGCGGCATCGGGGTCACCGAACCGGTGCGAGGGGATCGGCTCGAAACCGAGTCCCGACTTGAACCCGAAGAGGCCGGGCTTGGTGAGATGGCCCATCAGGTTGGGCTCGTTGCCGAGCGTGGCGTACCGGTAGCCCTTGCGCCGGGCGACGCGAAGCGCGCTCAGATAGAGCACACGAGCCAGGCTGGAGCGGCGGTGCAACGCCGTCACGGCGGAGAAGCGCAGCACGGCAGCATCGCGTTCCGGCTCCTCCCGCACCAGACAGGCCCCCGCCAACGGGCCCGATGCCTCGTGGGCGTACACGCCGAACCACTTGTCGGGCCCTTGCAGGATCGCCTCTCGGTACCCCAGCGCGAAGGGCACGCCGAACCGCATGTCCGCCACGCGTTCCGCGTACAGGGCGAAGAAGGCGTCGAGGGATTCGGGGCTGACGGGCTCCTCCACGACTTCACGGAGTCCCCCGGCGACGGCGTGCCGCCGGGCGCGGCGGACGTCCTGGCGACGGAGGCGAGGCAGCCGTTCGAGGAAGGCGTCCTCGTCCGGCCCGAGTTCGGCCAGCCACGTCACGGTGGCGGGCTTGCGCAGGAAACCGTGCGCGGCGAGCACACCGAGGCCGCCGTCGGGAGGGTCCGGCACGCGGGCCACGTCGATGTGCCGCTCGGCCCGGCGCCACGGCTCGTCCGCCACCTCGTCGGGCGGGACGAGCGCGAGCGCCAGGCCGTAGTGGTCGACGATCTCCATGCTCAGGCTGCCGCCTGCAGACGGTCCGCGAACGTCGCCAGGGCGCGCGACCAGTTCCCGGCGTACTCCGTCACCAGGCGGGTGAACTCCTCGGCCTCCTGCGGGCTCTCGACGAGGTGGGTCATGCCCGTCTCGTCGTCGCTCACCTGGGCGGCGTGCACCGTCTCCGCCTTGATGTGCGCGTCGATCCAGGCGAGTTGCTCGGTGGTGGTGAACAGGCGCTCGCCGTCCACGAGGACCTTCCCGTACATCCGGCGGAAGCCCACGGCGATGTCGAGCGCGATGGTCTCCACGACACGCAGCTGCACTGCTGCGCCGAGCGGGGAGGTGGCGAGGCGGTCCATGTTGGCCAGCAGTGCCTCCACCTCCGGCGGCCTCCCGGCCGCCCCGGCCCGCGCCTCCTCTCCGACGTGCTTCTCCAGCGGGGCGACGATGGTGTCGTCCCACCACACGTAGTGGATGCCCGCGGGTCCCCGCGGCGCGACCTCGCTGAACTCGGGCGCGGCGTTGTCCAGGTCGTCCCCGATGACCTGGTACACGGTCTGGAAGGCCCCCAGGATGTCGCGGGAGGGGGCGCGGTCGTTCAGGAAGCGCCGGGCCATCACCCCAAGGCCCGCGAGGGTGCTGAACATGAAGCCGTGGGTCATGTCGCGCCACCACAGCCCGATGGCGAGTCCCGCTTCGGGGGTCACCGACTCGACGCCGCGTGCGGTGGAGAAGAAGGGGTTGTCCGCCCGGCGGAGGCCGGCGGTGTCTATCTCCTTCTCCACCCGTTCGTCGAGCACGTCACGGTCCTGTGCGGAGAACTCGGCAACAGCAGTCACGATTCTTCTCTCCTCTACGGCTCTAGACACCCAGCTTCTGCTTCACTTCGGCGAAGAACGGCACGTACCGGTAGTCGCGTGCCACGGGGTCGTAGTCGGTGTACGCGTTGGTCAGTTCGAGAAGCTGCTTGCGAACCGCCTCCAGCGGCTCGGTGTGGATGCGGTGCTCGATCCGCTGGATCTCGCCGAGGAACGAGGCCAGTGCCTCGTTCACCGCGGGGAGCAGTCGGATGGTGTGGCCCTCGACCCGTATCCCGCCGTGCCGTTCGAGATAGCCGAAGAGCAGCTGCGAGGCGACGGCGTCGTAGTTGGGTCGGGGGATTCCCTCCACGGCATACCGCAGGAGGCGTTCGGCCAATATGTACTCGTAGGCGGTCAGGGCCTCCTCGCGGGGCAGTTCCTGGTCACCGAGCAGCGCGAGCATTCCGGAGACGTCGACACGGAGCTCCTCCAGTCCCGCGAGCGGCTTGTACTTCTTGGCGTCGAGGAACTCCGGGATCGGCATGTCGCCCTGGCGATGGTGGTATTCGTGCATCCGCACCCACCATGAGGAGGCCTGCTCGATCACGTCGTCGGGAGCTCCCTGGATGCGGGGGAAACTGCCCTCCGCCATCACCTCGTCGATCATTTTCCGGGTGATGCGGTTGTGCCGCTCGAGGAACTTGTCGATGAAGTAGAAGATCAGGTCGTCCGGCTGCTGGATGCCGTCGAGATGGTTCTCGGGGAAGAGCGCCACCACCACCCGCGACCCGAAGCCCTCGGAGCGTCCGGTGATCCGGACCGGGGCCGTGTTGCTCGCGTACTGCCGCGCCAGGTGCGGATCGGCGGGAAGTTCCTGGTAGGTGAGGTAGTCGAGCGAGAGCCGGGGGAAGTACGAGGCGTCGAACAGGGAGAAGATGTGCCCGTCGCGGCGGCCGTTGATGTGGGCCTTGGTGGCCTCCAGCCTGCGCCCCGGCTCGAACGTGGCCAGGTCCTCCAGGAAGGCCTGCGCGACGGGCTGCCGGCGCAGCGCGGGCGAGTCCTCGATACTCCGGGCCAGACGCCGCAGCGTCCCGGGGTCACGGTAGGAGGACCTCTCTCCGAGCTGCTTCCTCAGATCGTTCACCTCGGTGAAAACCGGACTCAGGTCTTGCACAGCACACGCTCCCTCCGCGCAGCGCCCCGTTGCGGCATCGGGCCGAACCTCGGGGAGCGTAACCGTCTGGAGGAACGGTGAACAGATGTCGGATGACGTGCATGTGAGCGCGAGTCATCCGGGCGCCGGGTAGCGCGTGCGGACCGGTGGCACCGAAATCCACTGCGGCACCACCGGTCGTGCAGAGAGGGTCACACGCTGCGCATGCGTATCGCCAAGCCGTGGCCGACACCCAGGTACAGAAGCGCCGGCAGCCCGTAGTTGAGGAGGACACGCAGCGCCTCGCTCTCCATCGTGAAGATGTCCTGGGACCAGAAAGCCAGGAGGTCCGCGACACTTTCCACGAAACCGACGAACACGTTCGCCTGGTTGGCGCCGAGCAGATACAGCAGAATCCAGAGTCCGAGAAAGGATGCGGCGATGTCCGCCACCGTGCAGATCACCACAGCAGCGCGACGGGAAGACGAACGACGCGGGTTCTGCTCGTAGTTGTCGTTTACCGGCATAGGTTCTTGGGCAGGGTACATGGAAACCCTGATTGCCCCGCCCGGGGTTCTCAAACGTGCCCTGCGTGGAATTCACCGGTCCCACGCAGGGTGTTCTCCCTGCCGCCGGGGAACCTGCACGAACGGCGCGGCACCCGCGGGCCGCTACCGGTCAGCTCGACTCGGCCACGGGTTTCAGGACCACGAACTCGGCACCCGACGGGTCGGTGCACACGGCCAGACGGCCGACTCCTTCCGTGTCCTCCGGCCCCATCATCACGGTCCCCCCGTTCCCGCGAACGGTCTCCACGGTCGCGTCGCAATCCTCGACGCCGAAGACGGGGTGCCAGTAGGCCTTGCCGCCCATGTGCTGCAACTGGTCGGCCGACAACTGCATCAGGCCGCCGTGCATCCGCTCCGGCGGCCGGCCGGCGGGCGTGATCAGCGTGTAGGTCATGTCGGCGTTCCCGGGCAGCGGCATCTCCTGGTACTGCCAGCCGAAGAGGTCGCGGTAGAAGTCCTTCGCCGCCGCGGCGTCCGGCGCGAACAGCTCGATCCAGCCGAGCGAGCCGGCGTCGTCCGTGCGCTCCAGACCCGACTTCTGCTCACCCTGCTGCCACACCGCGAACTGCGCTCCCTGGGGATCGGTGAGCTGTGCCATGCTGCCCCACTCGCCCATGGCGGTGGGGGCCACTCGCACGGCGCCGCCCGCCCGGGACGCGGCGTCGGCGGTGGCCGCCGCGTCGTCGGTACGGAAGTAGACCATCCAAGCGGACCGCGCCCCCTCCTCCGAGAGCGCCCCGAGCGCCGCCACGGCCTTGCCGTCCTTCCGCAGGGCCCCGTACCCGCCGGCCTCCGGCCCGAAGGACTGGTACTCCCAGCCGAACACGGCGCGGTAGAAGTCGGCGGCGGCCTGGATGTCGGGCGCTCCCAGATCCAGCCAGCAGGGGGATCCGTGCACGGCATCAGTGGTGATCACGACGATGTCCCTTCGCAGTGTGCTCGCTGCGCTCAGCGTCCCACCGCCCCCGGACAGTCCGCCCCGGGACACGGGACGGCCCGCGCACCCGAACCCTTCTGGCGGCACCCCACGGCCCGACCGTCCCCCGAACAGAGCGAAGGCCCGGCAGCTGCGCTGCCGGGCCTTCGCCTTCAGTAGCGGGGACAGGATTTGAACCTGCGACCTCTGGGTTATGAGCCCAGCGAGCTACCGAGCTGCTCCACCCCGCGTCGTGATCTCTACTGTACGGCATCGGGCGCGGGACGCGAAATCGCGTCCCGCGCGCCGTGCCGGGGCGGGGCCGACCGGCCCACCGCCGCGGCCGGCCCCACCGTCCCCTACCCCCCGGGAATGGTCCGTCAGTGGGCGCCTGCTCCCGTCAGGGACCGCACCTCCAGTTCGGCGTACTTCTCGCCGTCCTCGTCCTCGTTCCCCCGGGACAGCACTGTGCCCAGCCACCCGAGGAAGAAACCGAGCGGGATGGACACCAGGCCGGGGTTGTTCAGCGGGAACCACTGGAAGTCGGCTCCGGGGAACATGGCGCTGGGGCTGCCGGAGACGACGGGCGAGAAGAACACCAGCACCACCGAGGAGACCAGGCCGCCGTAGATGGACCACAACGAGCCCGTGGTGTTGAACCGCTTCCAGAACAGGCTGTAGAGGAGCGTCGGCAGATTCGCCGACGCGGCGACGGCGAAGGCCAGTGCCACCAGGAACGCCACGTTCAGCTTCCCGGCGAAGATGCCGAGCACGATCGCCACACCGCCGATGAGCACCGCGGCGATCCGGGCGGCACGCACCTCCTCCTGGTCACTGGCCCGGCCCTTGCGGATGACGTTGGCGTACAGGTCGTGCGCGAAGGACGACGACGAAGCCAGCGTCAGACCGGCCACCACGGCGAGGATGGTCGCGAAGGCCACGGCGCAGATCACCGCGAGAAGGATCGCTCCGCCCGTCGAGTCGGCGCCGCCGCCGATCTCCTGTGCCAGCAGCGGTGCCGCCGTGTTGCCCGCGGCGTTCGACTCGGTGATCTCCTTCGGCGAGAGCAGCGCGGCAGCGCCGAACCCGAGGGCGATGGTCATCAGGTAGAACGCGCCGATGATCCCGATGGCCCAGATGACCGACTTCCGCGCGGCCTGCGCGGTGGGCACCGTGTAGAAGCGGATCAGGATGTGCGGGAGTCCCGCCGTGCCCAGGACGAGCGCGAGCCCCAACGAGAGGAAGTCGATCTCCGAGGTGGCCGAGACGCCGTACTTCAGCCCGGGTTCCAGGAACGCGGCACCGTGGCCGCTGTTGTCCGCCGCCGCGCCGAGCAGCGAGGAGACGTTGAAGTCGAACTTGAGCATCACCAGGAACGTGATCAGCAGCGTGCCCGCGATGAGCAGGCAGGCCTTGATCATCTGCACCCAGGTGGTGCCCTTCATGCCGCCGATGGTGACGTAGAGGATCATCACGACGCCGACGAGGACGACGATGAGGTTCTTGCCCGCGTCGCCGGAGACGCCGAGCAGCAGCGCCACCAGTGCACCGGCGCCGACCATCTGCGCGAGCAGGTAGAAGATGGACACCACGATCGTCGACACGCCGGCCGCGGTGCGCACCGGGCGCTGGCGCATCCGGTAGGCGAGCACGTCGCCCATGGTGAACCGCCCCGAGTTCCGCAGCGGTTCGGCGACCAGCAGCAGCGCCACCAGCCAGGCGACCAGGAAGCCGATGGAGTACAGGAAGCCGTCGTAGCCGAACAGCGCGATGGCGCCGGCGATGCCCAGGAACGAGGCGGCCGACATGTAGTCGCCGGAGATCGCGAGGCCGTTCTGGAAACCGCTGAAGGAACGTCCGCCCGCGTAGTAGTCGGTGGCGTCCTTCGTGCGCCGCCCGGCCCAGACCGTGACGCCCAGGGTCGCGGCCACGAAGACGGAGAACAGCGTGATGATCAGTGTGCGGTGTTCGCTCGCGTCCGACGCCGCAAGCTGTGTGATGGTGTTCATGCGTCGCCCTCCACACGGGACTTGATGGCATCGGCCGGCGGGTCGAGCTTCGTCGCGGCGTGGCGGGAGTACCACCAGGCGATGACGAAGGTGGAGAGGAACTGGGCCACGCCGAACACCAGGGCGACATTGACGTTGCCGATGACCTCGGTGCCCATCAGGCCGCCGGCGTAGATCGACAACAGGACGTAGAGGAAGTACCAGGAGATGAACGCCACGGTCAGCGGGAAGGCGAAGGACCGGTGGGCGCGGCGCAGCGCGCCGAACTCGGCACTGCCCTGCACGTCGCGGTAGCTCCGGGACGCGCCCGCTCTCGCGGCCGGTGGTGTTTCCTTCACAGGAGGACCTCCTGTCGGTGCCGTGCGCGCACGGCGCGCGGCACGGTCGAGCTGCATCGCACGGATGCCGGTCGAGCCCGACGGTAGGGAGTCGGCACCCGGCCGGGGAGGCGTCACGCACCGCCGGTCGCCGGATGGTGGCCCCGGTGCGGCGGACGGTGCCCGGCGCGCGACGAACGGTCGGCCGGGCGCGGCGAACGGTGCGCCCGGCACCGGGATCCCCGGGCGTCAGGCCGGCGTCTGGGGCAGGTGGAGCCGGGCCAGGGCCCGCGATGCCCCGGCCGGAACCCGGGACTGCGTCGCCAGCGAGACGGCCACCATCGTCAGAAAAGCGAGCGGGACGGTCCAGGCGGCCGGTTGCCCCACGAGCGCCCCCCACCAGCCGCCGCCGGGGACGCCGAGCAGGGTCAGCACCAGCGCAGCCGTCGCCAGGCCACCCCCGGCCAGCATGCCGGCGAGCGCCCCGGCGGCGGTCAGCCGCCGCCACCAGATCCCCAGCACCAGCAGGGGGCAGAAGGAGGACGCCGCGATCGCGAACACCAGCCCGACCTCCCGGGCGATGGAGATGCCGGGGGCCGACAGCAGCAGCGCCAGCCCGCACGGCACGGCCGCAGCCGTCACCGTCGCCCTCCGGAAGCCCCGCACCCCGCCCCCGAACACGTCCTGGCACAGCACCGAGGCCACCGAGAGCGTCAGGCCGGAGCACACCGACAGGAAGGCCGCGAACGCGCCGGCGATGACCACGGCCGTCAGCACGGCCCCGGCCGGGCCCGGAACCAGCCGTCCGGGGAGAAGCACCACCACGGCGTCGGCGTGGCCCGACCCGACCAGGTCCGAGGCGTAGCGCCGCCCCAGCCCGCCGTACACCGCCGGCAGCAGGTAGAAGGCGCCGAGGAGTCCGAGCACGCCGACCGCGGTGCGCCGGGCCGTGCGGCCGTCGGGGTTGGTGTAGAAGCGTGCCACGACGTGCGGCAGGCCCATCGCGCCGAAGAACGTGGCCACCATGAGCGAGTACAGGCCGTACAGTTCCGGTCCGGCGCCGGAGGGCAGCGGCCCCGGTCCGGACGCGGCGGGTGCCGGCACACCCGGGCCGGCCGAACCGTCGTCGGCCGAACCGCCGTCCAGATGCCAGCCGTTGCCCCACAGCACCACCATGACCAGCGCGGGGACCGCCAGGGCGGCGAGCTTGAACCAGAAATGGAAGGCCTGCACCAGCGTGACGCTGCGCATCCCGCTCGCCAGCACGTTGAGCAGCACCACCGCGGACACCAGCAGCGCCCCCGCCCAGGCCGGGGCCTCGAAGGCGGTGCGCAGCGCCAGCCCCGCGGCCTGGAGCTGCGGCACCTGGTAGAGCCAGCCGATGAGCACGACGAAGGCGGTGGCGGCCCGGCGCACCGCGAGCGATCCCAGGCGGGCCTCGGCGAAGTCCGAGACCGTGTAGGCCCCGCTCCGGCGCAGCGGTGCGGCAACCAGCACCAGGAGCATCAGGAATCCCGCGGTGTAGCCGATGCCGTACCAGAGCATGGGCGCGCCGAAGGCCAGCACCAGCCCGGCGATCCCCAAATAGGAGGCGGCCGACAAGTATTCGCCTCCGACGGCCGCCGCGTTGCGCAGCGGCGACACACTGTGGGAGGCCACGAAGAAGTCCGAGGTGCTGCGCGAACGCAGGCCGTAGGCGCCGACGCACACGCTGGCGACCGAGACGAGGACCACCGCGACCGAGTTCAGCAGCAGACTCATGGGCGCCGTCCCGTCACACGTCAGGAGTGGTCGACGAGTTCGGCGAAAGCGCGCTCGTTGCGTTCGGCCCGCCGGACGTACAGGGCGCCGGAAGCGACGAGGAGCAGGTGCGCGGGCACACCGAGCACCAGCCACGGCAGGGAGAGACCCCACAGTCCCGCCTCCGGCCACAGCGCGAAGACCAGCGGCAACGATCCGAGCAGCACGCAGACCCCGGCAGCCACCGCGACTCCCAGGCGGAGCTGGGAACGCATCAGTGCCCGCAGGTACACCTCGCCCAGCGGCGTCTGTTCCCGCACCTCGCGAGCGACCGTGTGGTGCGGCCCCGGGCGCGCGGCCCTGGTGCGGGGGTGGGTGACGACCTCCCGCTTCGGACGCCTAGCCATCCGCCGCCTCCTCGGTGCCGGCGTCCGCGGCCGCTGCCACGGGCCTCCTCCGTACGAGGAGTTCACGCAGACGCCCGGTGCTGCGCCTGCTGACCGGCAGCAGCGCGTCACCGACGCGCACCGTGAGCCGACCGCCCTCGAAGCGCACCTCCTCGATGTGGTCCACGGCCACCAGGTGCCGGCGGTGGATGCGGATGAAGCCGGCGTCCGCCCACTCCTCCTCCAGGGTGCTCAGCGGCACGCGCACCAGGTGGTCGGAGGCCGCCAGGCACAACCGGGCGTAGTCCCCCCGCGCCTCCACGTGCCGTACCTCGGAGCGGCGCACGAAGCGTGTCACTCCGGAGAGTTCGACCGCGAGCACCGGGTCGTCCGCCGCCGTCGACGGGGCCTGCCCCGGGACGGCCGGACCGGCCGCCGTACGGTCGCCGCCGCCGCGGAGCGCGGCCACGCGGCGCACCGCCTCGGCGAGGCGTTCCGGGCGCAGCGGCTTGAGCAGGTAGTCGACGGCCCGGAGTTCGAAGGCGGGGACGGCGAAGTCCTCGTGGGCGGTGACGAAGACGACGGGCGGCGGAACCGCGAACCGGGAGAGGACGCGGGCGACGCCGAGCCCGTCCAGGCCCGGCATGCTGACATCCAGGAACAGCCCGTCCACCGGGGTTCCCGCCTCCAGCGCGCGGTCCAGGGCCAGCAGCGCGGCCGAGCCGTCCGCAGCGGGTTCGACGCGGCCGACCTTCGGGTCCCGGCGGAGCAGGTAGCACAGCTCCTCCAGGGCGGGCGGTTCGTCGTCGACCGCCAGCAGGTGCAGCATCCGGCGATTGTGGGCACCCGTGACAGAGCCGGTCAACCACGGCGGCACCCCCGCTCCGGCGCGCGGGCCCGGTCGTGGACGGCCGGTCATGAGGCGGCCACGCCGGGCTGATACTTCGGCACCCGGACATGGACCTTCGTGCCGGCCCCCGGTGCGGTCTCGGCGACGAGCCCGTACGCGTCCCCGTAGATGTGACGCAGCCGGCTGTCCACGTTCGCCAGCCCCATGCCGTTGCCGGAACCCGCCGCGGCCGAGGGGTCGCCGTCCGCCTCGTCGGCGAGCACGCGCCGCAACTGCGCCGGGTCCATCCCCGCGCCGTCGTCCTCGACCGTGATGTGCGCCTCGGCGCCGGCGTCCTCGGCGACGACGAGGAGGTGGCCGGTGCTGGCCTTCCCCTCGAGGCCGTGACGCACCGCGTTCTCCACCAGCGGCTGCAGGCAGAGGAACGGGACGCACACCGGAAGCACCTCGGGCGCGGCCTGCACCGTCACCCGGAGGCGGTCGCCGAACCGGGCCTGTTCCAGGGCCAGGTACTGCCCGATCGAGCGCAGCTCCTCGGACAGCGTCGTGAAATCGCCGTGCCGCCGGAAGGAGTAGCGCGCGAAGTCGGAGAACTCCAGCAGCAGCTCGCGCGCCCGTTCCGGATCGGACCGCACGAAGGAGGCGATCGCGCCGAGCGCGTTGTACATGAAGTGCGGCGAGATCTGCGCCCGCAACGCCCGCAGCTCAGCCTCGACGAGCAGGGTGCGGGAGCGCTGCAGCTCGGCGATCTCCAGCTGCCCCGACACCCAGCGCGCGACCTCGCGGCACGCCCGGACCAGGCCGGGGGTCACGTCACGGGCGTGGGCGACGAGCGCCCCGGTCACCGAACCGTCGACGACCAGGGGGGCGAGCACCGCCTGCCGCAGCGAGCACTGCGGTGCGGAGCAGCGCACCCGCTGGCCGGAGGCCACGGACACCCGCCCGCCGTGGAGCGCCGGGGTCGCCAGCTCCACCGTGCGGTCCGCGTGGTCCGCGTGGTGTCCGGCCCGCCCGCGGCGTTCCGACCGGCCGCCGAGCGCGGAGGCGCCGCACGGGTTCCCGACGCCGTCCCAGGCCAGCAGCCGGTCGGTGTCCGTGAGGGCGAGTGCCGGCACCCCCAGCAGCGCCCGCAGATGTCCCGCCGCCGCGCCCGCGGACCGCTCGGTCAGCCCACCGCGCAGCTCCGGCGAGGCCAGCGACGCCAGGTGCAGGGCCTCGAAGGCCGCCTCCTCCGCACGGTCACCGGCGCCGCGCCGGCTTCGCCCCCGGTGCGGCCGCCACGTGCGCGCGGCCGGGCCGGCGGTGTCCAGGACGGCCGCCGCAGCGGCACGCACGGCGCGGAGAGCGGCGTTCATGGCGCCACGGTAGTGCGGTCGTCGCGCCGGCGGTACGGGGCGCGACGGCTGCCGGTCGTCCGCCCCTCCCTGCCTCAGCGGGCGAAGACCTGCGCGTCGTCGGCGAACGCCTTGAACTCCAGGGCGTTTCCGGCCGGGTCGAGGAGGAACATCGTCCACTGCTCGCCGGGCTCGCCCTCGAAACGCAGATGGGGCTCGATGACGAACGCGGTACCCGCGGCACGGAGCCGGTCGGCCAGTGCGTGGAACTCGGGCACCGCGAGGAGCAGCCCGAAGTGCGGAACGGGAACGTCGTGCCCGTCCACAGGGTTGTGGGCGGGTCGGGGAACCCCGGGGGCGAGGTGGGTGACGAACTGGTGACCGTGCAGGTTCCAGTCCACCCACCTGTCGGCGCTGCGGCCCTCTTCCAGACCGAGGAGCCCGCCGTAGAAGCGGCGGGCCGCGTCCAGGTCGTCGACCGGTACGGCCAGGTGGAAACGCGGAACCGGGGAGTCGTGAACGGTCACGTGCTGCCGTCCTTCCGTCGCGGGTGCGCCCCGGGAAGCCGCCGGGACGGACCGCCACAGCGTACGCAGCGGAGGCCCGGAGCGGGGCGCCCCGACTCTTGACCACCCAGCACGGAATTGGTCTACTCCACCCGGGGGAATCGCCGCACCCGCTTCCGCCCCGCCGTGGGCACCAGGAGGGCTCCTGCCATGTCGTCCACGCCTCCCGCCGCCACCACCGGCGCGACGAGATCTCCCGCACCGCCGCGCCGGGCGCTCGTCGCCGGCTCCGTCGGCAACTTCATCGAGTGGTACGAGTTCGGCGTCTACGGCTACTTCGCCACCGTCATCGCCGCGAACTTCTTCAGCGCGAACGGCGGGAGCGACCTCGAGTCGCTGGTGAAGACCTACGCGTCGTTCGCACTGGCCTTCTTCTTCCGCCCGGTCGGCGCCGCCCTGTTCGGCCGCGTGGGGGACCGCTTCGGACGCAAGCCGACGCTGGTCCTCGTCCTGCTGCTGATGACCGTGTCGACGACCCTCATCGGCGTGCTGCCCACGTACGCGACCGTCGGCGCCGCGGCACCCTGGCTGCTCACCCTGCTGCGGATCTTCCAGGGCCTCTCCGCCGGCGGCGAGTTCGGCGGCGCCGTGTCCGTCATGACCGAGTTCGCCCCGCCCGGCAGGCGCGGCCTGTACGGCGCCTGGCAGTCCTTCACCGTCGGCCTCGGTCTGCTCGCCGGCGCGGGCATGGCCGCGCTGCTCGCCACCGCACTGACGGAATCGGCGCTGACCGATTGGGGCTGGCGCATCCCGTTCCTGCTGACCCTGCCGCTGGGCCTCGTCGCACTGTGGGTGCGCCTGCGGCTCGACGAGACACCCGAGTTCGTCCGCGAACAGGGCGGGGAGAGCGCCTCCGGCGCGGCGGACGCGCCGAGCGCAGCGCCGGACGGGAAGCCCTCCGCCGCGGAGACCGCGAAGGCGATCCTCCTCGGAGCGGGACGACTCATGGGCTGGTCCGCCGCCGGCTACACCTTCCTCGTGGTCATGCCCTCCTACCTGCAGGCGACCCTGGACGCCTCCTTCCAGCAGGCACTCCTGGCGACCGTCGTCGCCAACGCCGGCTTCACCGCGATGATCCTGCCCGCGGGACGCCTCAGCGACCGCCTGGGCCGACGCACCGTCATGCTCACCGGGGCCCTGCTGATCGCCGTGCTGTCCTGGCCGCTGCTCAACCTGCTGCAGGCCCCGGACACGTCCACGGCCGTGAAGGGCGCGGGAGTGTTCGCCGCCGGTGCGGCCGTCGGCATGCTCGCCGGCCCCGGCCCCGCCATGCTGTCGGAGATGTTCCCGACCTCCGTCCGGTACACCGGCCTGGGGCTGACCTACGCGCTCTCGAACGCTGTCTTCTCCGGCAGCGCGGGCCTGATCATCACCGAACTCGTGAAGCGCACCGGTGACGTCGACATCCCCGCCTACTACGCCGCCGCGACCTGTGCCGTCAGCGCCCTCGCGCTGTGGACACTGCGCGGCGACGACCACCTGCGCCCCCTGCGGCGCACCGCGGGAACCGAGCGCATCGCGACCCCCGAGCCCGGCACGGCATCCGGCACGACCGGGAAGGCCGCCGAGTGAGGCGCGTCATCGGCCTCATGTCCGGCACGTCCCACGACGGGATCGACGCGGCTGCCGCCGATCTCCACCAGGACGGAGACACCCTGGTGCTGCACCCGCTGGGCATGCTCACCGAGCCCTACGACGCCGCGCTGCGCGACGAACTGGCCGCGGCCCTCCCCCCGTCGGCGACCAGCCTGCACCAGGTGTGCCGGCTGGACACCGGCATCGGCCGGGCCTTCGCCCGCGCCGCGTGCCGCGCCAACGAGGAACTGTGCGATGCGCGCGCCGACCTGGCCGTCTCCCACGGCCAGACCGTCTACCACTGGGTGGACGACGGCCGGGTACTCGGCACCCTGCAGCTCGGCGAGCCGGCGTGGATCGCCGAGGAGAGCGGCCTGCCCGTCGTCTCCGGCCTGCGCACCCGGGACGTCGCCGCCGGCGGGCAGGGCGCCCCCCTGGTCGGCCTGTTCGACGCGCTGTGGCTGGCGAGCAGGCCGGGGCGGCCCGTCGCGCTGAACCTCGGCGGCATCGCGAACCTGACCGTCGTCGACGGGGACGCGCCACTGGCCTTCGACACCGGGCCGGCCAACGCCCTGCTCGACGCGGCCGTCGCGGACGCCACCCACGGACGCCTGCGCTACGACGCGGACGGCGCGCTCGCCGCCCGCGGGCGCGTCGACGACGAGTTGCTGCGCACACTGCTGAACGACCCCTACTACGCACGCCCCGCCCCCAAGACCACCGGAAAGGAACTGTTCCACCTCGGGCACCTGCGCGCGGCGCTGGCCGGGCGTGAGCCCGCGTTGGAGGACCTGGCGGCCACGCTGACCGCGCTCACCGCCCGCACCGTGGCCGACGCGGTGCGGAGCGTGGGCGGCAGCGAGGTGCTCGCCTCCGGGGGCGGCGTCCGGAACCCGGAGATGATGCGGCGACTCGGCGCCGAACTGGGCGACGGCGTCGCGCTGCACCCCTCCGACGCGCTGGGCGTCCCCGCGGCGGCCAAGGAGGCGTACGCGTTCGCGGTCCTCGGCTGGCTGAGCGTGCACGGGCTGCCCGGCACCGCGCCCTCGTGCACCGGCGCCCGGCATGCGAGCGTGCTCGGCTCCCTCACACCGGGCCGGGACGGGTTCCCGGCACCTCCGGCCCCCTCGGCCCCGCCCGGGCGGCTGCACGTGACCACCTGGGACGAACGGCACCGGCGTTAGCGTGGAGAGGTGCACGGCGGCACGGTGTCGCTGTTCCTGTGCGGCGACGTGATGCTCGGCCGGGGCGTCGACCAGATCCTTCCCCACCCCGGCGACCCCGCCCTGCGGGAACCCTCACTGACCGACGCCCGCTCCTACGTCGCCCTGGCCCGTGCCGCGAACGGCCCGTTCCCCCACCCCGTCGACCCCGCCCGGCCGTGGGGCGACGCCCTCGCCGTGCTGGACGAGAACGCCCCGGACGTCCGGGTGGTCAACCTGGAGACCAGCGTCACCCGGAGCGGCGCGTTCGCTCCCGGCAAGCAGGTGCACTACCGGATGCATCCCGCCAACCTGCCGTGCCTGGCGGCCGCGCGTCCCGACGTCTGCGCCCTGGCCAACAACCACGTGCTGGACTTCGGCCGCCGCGGACTGGCCGAGACGCTGCACTCGCTGGAGGCCGCGGAACTCCCCGCGGCGGGCGCGGGGCGGAACCTCGAGCAGGCCGCGCGCCCTGTGACGGTGCCCGTCGGCGGCGGCCGCCGGGTGGTCGTCCTCTCCTTCGGGATGCCGTCCAGCGGCATCCCGGTGAGCTGGGCCGCCTCCCGGGACACGGCCGGGGTGCACCTGGTCACCGAGCCCTCCGACGCCGCGGCCGACGCCGTCGCCGCCCGCCTCGCCGCAACGGCGCGCCCCGGCGACGTCACCCTCGCGTCGGTGCACTGGGGCAGCAACTGGGGCCACCGCATCCCGCCGGAGCAGGTCCGGTTCGGGCACGCCCTGGTGGACCGCGGGGTCGACGTGGTGCACGGGCATTCCTCGCACCACCCGCGTGCCGTCGAGGTCCACCGCGGCAGGCTCGTGCTCCACGGCTGCGGCGATCTCGTCGACGACTACGAGGGCATCACCGGCCACGAGGAGTACCGCGACGACCTGCGACTCCTGTGGTTCGCGGAGGTCGGGGCCGGCACCGGCCGAACGGCAGCCCTGCGCGCCGTGCCCGTCCGGGCGCGCCGCATGCGGCTGCGACGCGCCTCCCGCGAGGAAACCGCCTGGCTCCGCAGCACCCTTCAGCAGGCGTGCGAGCCCTTCGGCACCCGGGTCCGCACCGCCGGGGACGGAAGCCTGTCCTTCGACTTCCGCTCCCCGGCGCGGCGGACTACTGCGGCGGAACGGCCGCGACGGGCTGCCGGTAGGTGAACTTCCGGCTGAACTCGACGAGGCGCCGCCGACGGTCCTCCTTGGCACGGCGCTTCCGGACCGCCTCGAGCTTCTCGAGGGCCTGCGGCCTCGGTTCGGCCTTCACGCCGGAGCGCTCGTAGCCGTGGTGCTCCATGTTCTCGGCGAGCACATGCTCCACGAACGCGACGGCCCGCTTGTTCAGCTCCTCGCGCCAGCGTTCCAGCGGCGCGTCCGTCACCGGCTTGCCGGCGTTCTCGTGCATGGCGCCCGTCGGCAGGTTCTCGCCCTCGTGGTAGGCGAGCATGTGCGGGATGCCCGCGGGGTCGAGGTCGTAGAACGCGCAGAGGCGTTCCATCGCGGCCCGCGGATCCGCGACGAGGTCCTCGTAGCGGATCTCGGTGATCTGGTGCGACGGCAGCCTGCGCATCGCGCGGCGCACGCTCTCGTCGGTGCGCTCCCAGATGTTCACCGCGGACGGCAGGTTGCCCCAGCCCTTCCAGTGCTTGCCCATCGAGGCGACGCAGGCACGCGGATCGCGGACGACGTTGACGAACCGTGCGTCCGGGAACATGGCGAACAGCGCGTCCAGGTTCTGCGAGTAGGACGGCCGCTTGTCCCCCCAGCGCGGCTTGCCCGCGTGGACCGCGTACCGGACGAACGGGGTGGCCATCAGGGAGCCGATCGTGGGCGAGGCCTCGCCGAAGGCCTCCACCAGCTCGTCCTCCGGGATGCCGATCCGCTCCGAGAAGCGGCTCTTGGGCAGCTCGAGAACCCAGCGCGCGGCGGCACGGCGGTTGTCCGCCCGGGAGAGGTCGCCGAACTCGTTCCGCCGACGCCATGCGGGGACGACGAACTGCGTCTCGTGCGGGACGGCCAGGTCGGGGTGGCTGTCCAGCATCGTGCGGAGCAGTGTGGTGCCCGAACGGGGGCAGCCGCCGACGAACACCGGCGGGCCGGCCGCGCGGGGTGCGGGCTCGGCGGCCTGCTCGGCGTGTACGTCCTCAGTGGGTATCTCGACCATGCTTTGAGAGGGTAGAGGTCATACCCCGCCCTGGCTATCCGCAACCCTTCGTTCGGGTGAACGGCGAGAATCCGCACGGAGCCTCCGGACGACGGGACGCCCGAGGTGCCGGAGGGAACGGAGGGGACTGCCGGCACCGGCAGGGCACTAGGAGTCGGCGGCCGGCCGGGGGCCGGGCTCCGGCCAACCCAGCGGGTAGGGGTCGCGGCCCTCCGGAGCGGCGGCCGGCGCCTCGCCGCCCGCCCGGCCGAAGGCGTCCAGGGCGACCACCAGCGCCGTGCGGTGCTCCGGCTCCATCCGCGTCACGATCTCCGCGATCTCGCGCTGCCGCACGGCCGTGACCTCCGCGACCAACTCCCTGCCCTGGTCCGTGAGGCTCAGCACGTTCTCGCGCCGGTTCTCCGGATTCGTGCGCCGGTCCACCAGCCCCGCGGCGACCAGGCGGTCCACCATCCGCATCGCGGTGGACGGGTTCACACCCAGCCGGGCGGCCAGCACCACCAGCTTCCCCGGGCCCTGCTCGGAGAGCATCACCAGCAACCGGAACTGCGGCAGCGTGACCCGCCCCTCCACCGCCGCGAGCGACCGGGCGGAGACCGCGACCAGCAGCCGTGACGCGGTGAGCACCGCACGGGTCACCTCGGCCACGTCCTCCTGGGCCCCACCGGCCGGCGGGACCACCCCTCCACCGGCATCCCCACAGGCGTCCTCGCAGCCCCCCGGGGCGCGTACGTGCTCGGTCATGCCTCCCGTTCTACCAATCGCGCGCCCGCCCGGATCGGCAACCGTGCCACTTCGCCCGGCCCCCGGAAACCCGCACTTGACAAACTTTGCATAATACAAAGAAGACAGAAGGGAAGGAATGAGCCTCACCGAGCCAGAGAAGTCCGCCGCACCGACCGAGACCGCCACCCGCGACACCCGCACCGCACGTCCCGGCCGCACCGCCCCCGCCGCGAGCGGACCACCCCCCGAACCACCACCGGGAACCCGGCGCGCGAGCCCCCGCCCTCTGCCTTCGAGCGCGCCCCACGTCTCCGGCACGCTGCTGCTCCTCGCGCTCGTCGTCGGCGCCATGGCCGGATTCGGGTCCATCGCCTTCCGCTGGCTCGTCGACACCTTCACCGTCGTCTTCTCCGGCCACGCCGACTACGCCGGAGCGGGCCACGCCGCACACCCGCAGCTGCCCGCCCTCGGACCGTGGTTCGTGCTCCTGGCCCCCGTGGCCGGAGGACTCCTCTACGGCCCGCTCGTGCACCGCTTCGCACGCGAGGCCCGCGGCCACGGCGTGCCCGAGGTGATGTACGCCGTCGCCCGGAAGGGCGGCCGCATCAAACCCGCCGTCGCGGTCGTGAAGTCCCTCGCCTCCGCGCTGTGCATCGGCTCCGGCGGCTCGGTGGGGCGCGAGGGCCCCATCGTCCAGATCGGGTCCGCGCTGGGCTCCACGCTGGGCCGCGTCGCGAAGGTGACCGAGGGCAGGATGCGCCTGCTCGTCGCCTGCGGAGCCGCCGGCGGCATCGCGGCCACGTTCAACGCCCCGCTGGCCGGCGTCTTCTTCGCCATGGAGCTGATCCTGCGCGCCTTCACGGTCGAGGCGTTCGCCGCCGCGGTGCTCTCCAGCGTCACCGCGGCCGTCATCAGCCGCGCCGTCCTCGGCGACGTCGCGTTCCTGACCCTGCCGCCCTTCCACGTCGACCACCTCGCCCAGTACCCCCTCTTCGCCGTGCTGGGTGCGGCGGCGGGAGTCGTCGGCATCGGCTTCACCCGGATCCTGTACCTCGTCGAGGACGCCTGCGACTGGGCCTGGCGCGGCCCGGAATGGCTGCGCCCCGCGGCCGGCGGACTGCTCCTCGGGACCGTGCTGCTCGTGCTGCCCGAGATGTACGGCGTCGGCTACCCGGTGCTGGAGAACGCGGTGCACGGCGGATACGCCGCCGGATTCCTGCTGCTGCTCGTCGTCGGGAAGATGCTCGCCACCAGCCTCAGCATCGGCATCGGCGGCTCCGGCGGGGTGTTCGCCCCCAGCCTGTTCATCGGTGCGGCACTCGGCGCCGCCTACGGCGCCGGGACGCAGGCGCTGCTGCCCGACGGGATCGCGGGCGCCGCCGGGGCCTACGCGCTGGTGGGCATGGGTGCGGTCTTCGCGGGCTCCTCACGGGCCCCGATCACCGCGGTGGTGATCCTCTTCGAACTCACCGGGCAGTACAGCATCATCCTGCCGATGATGCTGGCGATCGTGCTGGCCACCGTGACCAGCCGCCTGCTGAGCAACGACACGATCTACACCCTCAAGCTCCGCCGCCGCGGCATCGACCTGAACGGGCCGCCGCCTCCGGTACGGGCGGCGAACCATGCCGTCCGGGAGGTCATGGAGGCCGCGCCGCCGCACGTCCCGGCCGACGCCGGACTGGAGAGCGCCGCGCGCCTGGTCAACGCCTCCGCCCACGGCGCACTCCCGGTGTGCGACACCGACGGGAGGTATCTCGGCACGCTGACGGTCCGGACCGTGGCCGACGCGCTGGGCGACCGGACCGGCCGGGAGAGCGCACCCCGCACCGCGGCGGACGTCGCGGCCCGGCCCACACCGGTCACCGCGGACACCCCGCTGCCCGGCGCGCTGACCGTGCTCGCCGAGGCCCCGCCCTCCGGCATCCCGGTCCTCGCGGACGCGTCACGGAGCAGCGCCGAGGCCGACGGCTCCGCTTCGCGGCAGGTGGTCGGCTGGCTCACCCACCGGGCCGCCCTGCGGTCGGTAACCGCCGCCCCGGCCTCCACGAGCACGCCGGAGACCCGCACCGCGACCTGAGCGACGCCCGGGCCCGGGCCTGCACCCGCGTTCGGGGGGGGGCGGAACCGGCCCGGGCTGTCAGCTGTCCGGCAGCCGGTCCCAGAAGTGCTGGACGATCTCGTCGAGGTAGCGGTTGCCGGCGGAGCCGGCGGCGGTGTCGCTGCCGGCTCTGCTGAGGGTCGCGGTGATCAGGGTCTGGTACTCGTGATGCATGGACCGCAGCGGCTCCTTGAGCTCGCTGCGGTCCATGGAGACCAGCTTGGCGATGGCGCGGATGTGCGCCTGCCAGCGGGTGGAGACGGCTTCTCTCAGAAGTTCGGCGAGTTCGTCCTCGAGTCCGGTCACGGCGACGAAGTCTCGCGGCGGAAGTTCGAGAAGGCTTCCCAGCTTGGCGGACTGGCGTCTGTCGCCCGTCCAGCGGCCGGTCTCCTCCATGCGCTGGTAGTCGCCGAGCCGGATCCCGGTGGCCCTGGCGATGTCCTCGGCGGCGACTCCGCGCGCCAGACGGTGTTCGAACAGGGTGCGCGGCCTGCCCATGATGTCGCCGGGGGCGCACCACAGAGCACCTGCGAGGGCGGCGATCTCCGAGGAATCGGGAAGGGCCTCGCCTTGCTCCCACGCGGCGACGTGGTGAGGCGTGATGTGCGTCATGCCGTAGGAGACACGCATGCCGTGCGCGACGTGACCGGGTGTCATGGCGAGCTTCTCCCGGAAGGTGCGGGCAGCGCGCGCATTGAAGGAGAGCGGTGGATGCACGGGCAGAGAGTAGGGAGTTACCCACGGCAACACCATGACAGGTTTCGCCCGTTCCCGACATGAACTGATTACTCCCTGCGGATTCCGTAGGAAGCTACAACGGTCTGTTCTGGCGTCAACTACGGGATTTCGCAGAGCGATTGCGGCCCCGAATCAGCCGCGTAAGATCCGCTCCCGTCATGCCACATGTGTGATCGCACGATTCCTGTCACACACCGTGCGGCACGTTCTGCCCCACCTCCCTGCCAGATCCAGGAGACGCAGTCATGCAGACCAGCACGACCAGTCCGACGAAGGCCCCACCGGCCACCGGCCCCGTCGGCCCGCTCGACCGGTTCTTCCGCATCACCGAACGCGGCTCGACAATCGGCCGGGAGATACGCGGTGGGTTCGCCACCTTCTTCACGATGGCCTACATCCTCGTACTCAACCCGATCATTCTCGGCGGCACCGAGGACAAATTCGGCCAGACTCTCGATGCCACCCAACTGGCCACCGCCACGGCCCTGGTGGCAGCGGTGATGACGGTGATCATGGGAGTGGGCGGCAACCTGCCACTGGCGCTGGCAGCCGGCCTGGGCCTCAACGCAGTCGTGGCGTTCCAGGTCGCTCCCCTGATGAGCTGGGACGACGCCATGGGCCTCATCGTGCTCGAGGGCCTGCTGATCTGCGTCCTGGTGCTGACCGGCCTCCGGGAGGCCGTCATGCATGCGATCCCGCAGGCACTGAAGCAGGCCATCAGCGTCGGCATCGGCCTCTTCATCGCCTTCATCGGTTTCGTCGACGCCGGGTTCGTCACCCGCATCCCGGACGCCGCGAACACCACCGTGCCCGTTCAGCTCGGCACCGGCACCCTCACCGGCTGGCCGATGCTCATCTTCTGCCTCGGCGTGCTCGTCACGATCGTCCTCCTCAGCCGCAAGGTGAAGGGCGCCATCCTCATCAGCATCGTCCTGATGACCGTCCTCGCCGTCGTCGTGAACGCCCTCGCCGACATCGAGACCTGGGGCCTGACCACCCCCGCGCTGCCCGACCACCCCCTCGCCGCCCCCGACTTCGGACTCCTCGGCCAGTTCGACGTCCTCGGCGCATTCGGACAGGTCAGCATCCTGACCGTGGTCCTGCTGACCTTCACCCTGATCCTGTCCGACTTCTTCGACACCATGGGCACGGTCGTCGGCGTCACCGCGGAGGCAGGACTCCTCGACGAACGCGGCCAGGTCCCCGGCCTGGGACGTGTCCTGCTCATCGACAGCACCGCGGCAGTGGCCGGCGGCGCCGCCTCCGCCTCCTCCGCCACCACCTACATCGAGTCCGCCGCCGGCGTCGGAGAGGGCGCCCGCACCGGCTTCGCCAGCGTCATCACCGGCGGCATGTTCACTCTCGCGCTCTTCATGACACCGCTGCTCACCATCGTGCCCCTCCAGGCCGCGTCCCCCGCCCTCGTCGCGGTCGGATTCCTGATGATGACGCAGGTCCGGCACATCGACTGGGACCGCTACGAACTCGCCGTCCCCGCGTTCCTCACCATCGCCGTCATGCCGTTCACCTACTCCATCACCAACGGCATCGGCGCCGGCTTCGTCGCCTACGTCGTCATCAAGGCGTGCCTGGGCAAGGCCCGCGAGGTCCACTGGCTGCTCTGGGGCACCGCGGCACTCTTCCTCGTGTACTTCGCCATCGAACCGGTGAAGCAGCTCCTCGGCACCACCTGACCGACCACCGGCCCGACCGGGCCCACAGGCGAAGGGCCGGGTCACCCCGACCCGGCCCTTCCTCATACCTCCCGACACATCCCGCACGGACGTGCCGGGAGGCATCCGCCCCCTACAGGGAACGGGCCAGACGGTCGGAGACGAGACGGGCGAACCGGGCCGGGTCGCCCAACTCCCCGCCCTCCGCCAGCAGAGCGGTGCCGTACAGCAGCTCGGCGGTCTCCGCCAGCGCCGGATCGTCCGCATCCTTGCCGTGGGCCGCGAGCAGCCCCGTCACCAGATGATGCCCGGGGTTGAGCTCGAGGATCCGCTTGACGGGCGGGGCGCTGTGCCCCATCGCGCGGTACATCTTCTCCATCGTCGGCGTCATGTCGTGCGCATCGTTGACCAGACAGGCCGGCGAGGTGGTGAGCCGGGTGGACAGGCGGACTTCCTTGACCTGCTCGCCCAACCGGCCCTGCAGCCAGGACAGCAGCGGCGCGAACTCCTCCTTGCGCTCCTCGTCCTCCGGCTTGGCGTCGTCCTCGCCCTCCGCCTCGTCGAGATCGACCTGCCCCTTGGCGATGGACTGCAGCCGCTTCCCGTCGAACTCGCGCACCGCCTCCACCCACATCTCGTCCACGGGGTCGGTCAGCAGCAGCACCTCGTAGCCCCTGGCGTGGAACGCCTCCATGTGCGGGGAGTTCTCGATCTGCGACCGGGACGAACCGGTCATGAAGTAGATCTCCTCCTGCCCCTCCTTCATCCGCTCCACGTATCCGGCCAGCGTCGTCTGCTGCTCCGGGTCGTGAGTGGAGGAGAACGAGGCGATGTCGAGGATCGCGCCCTGGTTGTCGGTGTCGCTGAGCAGGCCCTCCTTCACGGCGCGGCCGAACTCCCGCCAGAAGGTGCGGTAGCGGTCCTCGTCGGACTTCATCAGCCCCTTCACCGTGGACAGCACCTTCTTCACCAGGCGCCGGCGCATCAGATGGATCTGCCGGTCCTGCTGGAGCAGCTCGCGGGAGATGTTCAGGGACAGGTCCTGCGCGTCCACCACACCCTTGACGAAGCGCAGGTACTCCGGCATCAGCTCCTGGCAGTCGTCCATGATGAACACCCGCTTCACGTACAGCTGGACCCCGGAACGGCTGTCGCGCGTGTACAGGTCGAACGGTGCCTGCGACGGGATGAACAGCAGCGCCTCGTACTCGAACGCCCCCTCCGCCCGGAGCGAGATCGTCTCCAGCGGATCGTTCCAGTCGTGGCTGACGTGCCGGTAGAACTCCTTGTACTCCTCGTCCTTCACCTCCGAGCGGGGGCGGGACCAGAGCGCCTTCATCGAATTGAGCGTCGTCAGCTCGCGCTTCGGCGCGTCCGCCTCGGCGTCCCCGTCACCGGGCCGCTCCACCTCCATCCGGATCGGCCAGCCGATGAAGTCGGAGTACCGTTTGACGATCTCGCGGATCTTCCACTCTTCGGTGTAGTCGAAGAGGCGGTCCTCCTCGTCCTTCGGCTTGAGGTGCACGGTGACCGCGGTCCCCTGCGGGGCGTCCGGGACCGGCTCGACGGTGTAGGTGCCGTCGCCGTCGGACTCCCAGCGGGTGCCGACGTCCTCGCCCGCGCGGCGGGTCACCAGCGTCACCCGGTCCGCCACCATGAACGTGGCGTAGAAGCCGACGCCGAACTGGCCGATCAGCTCCCGGGAGCCCTCGCCGTCCTCCGCCTCCTTCAGCCGTTCCAGCAGCTCGGCCGTCCCCGACTTCGCCACGGTGCCGATCAGCTCGACCACGTCGTCACGGGACATGCCGATGCCGTTGTCCCGCACGGTCAGCGTGCGCTGCTCCCGGTCCGCCTCGATGCGGATGTGCAGGTCGCCGGTGTCGACGTCGAGGTCCGGCTCGACGAGCTTCGCCCGCCGCACCTTGTCCAGGGCGTCGGAGGCGTTGGAGATGAGCTCCCGGAGGAAGATGTCCTTGTTCGAGTAGATCGAGTGAACCATGAGGCGCAGCAGCTGCCGCGCCTCCGCCTGGAACTCGTGGGTCTCGGTCTGCGTACTCACATGGCCCCCTGTGTGCGGCGACATTCGGTGCGTCATGGATGGTAAAGGACCGTCGGCAGAGAGGCGCCGCCGGTCACCGGACTCGTCCGGTCGCATGCCGCCCCTGCCCCTCGCCTCCGCCCCTCGGAGGAGCCACGTCGACGGCACCGTCCCGTACGTCGAACCCCGATGCGTTCATCCCCGCCCGCGAACGCCGCGGAGAACGGAAACGCCCCCTTCAGGGGCAGATTCCTCGCTACGCATGACCGGGGAAGGGCACATTCTGGAAAGGGACGCAACACAGGGGACGCGACGACACGTAATTCGTCATGAAATGACACCGGACCACAATGGATCATGCGTACCTCCACAGCAGTAAGAGAGCTTTGAGTGGATCCCTCTTTTACTCTGGGGTTCGGCGGGACGACAGGTCGACTGTCCGTCGTTCACCCGCCGGTCGGGGGGGGCAGAGTTCTTGCCGCGGGGAGCGTGAAAAACACAGCGAGCCGGGGGGGGGGGGGGGGGGGGGGGCGGGGCGGGGGCCGCCGGGGCCGGCGGCGGG